>NZ_DATMTE010000317.1:0-20309 GCF_035564935.1 Chitinophaga sp.
TTACCCGGTTTACCAGCCGAATATCTGGTCCAGTTTATCATTCAGTATCGTCTGTTGTTTTGGAATAGGACGATAGTAATACTGGGGATCTTTAAAGGTGCGGCCGGCGCGGTCGGCGGTAAATTTAATATGGCCGTTGGCGCCGTTTTCGAGATAGAAATTATTCTCCCCGGTTTTATCGGTAAGGTAGAAACGTAACAATTTTGCCCTTACATCGGCGGGCAGCCCCGCAATGGAAGAGGTATCTGTAAGGTTGGGGAGGATAGCGATATCCGCAACGTTATCTCCCGTCATATCAATACCACCGAGTGCGGGCACATACATGCCCTGTGGCGCATCTTGCAGGCGTGCGCCGGCTTTCCAGCGGTTAACGTCTTTGAGACGTAATCCTTCGCAGGCCAGTTCCACTCTTCTTTCGCGGCGTATTTCCAGCAGTACGCCTTTATTGGCGCCGCTTACCGGGTAAGCTGCATTCAGTACCGGGTCTACATTTCCATTGGCAGTAGCGAGGTTGAGGTCCGGCATCTGCACCCGGCGGCGGAGCAGGTTTACAGATACGTCCAGGTCGCCTTGTGTGAGGGTTCCCAGTTCTGCTTTTGCTTCAGCGAAGGTGAGCAGTATTTCTGCGTAACGGTATACGGGCAGGGCGGTGTAGTTCAGATCCCATCCCTGGCGTTGTTTCGGATCGCGGGGATAGAACTTCAGCTGATCGTAGGCGCCGAGGTTAGGCTTGGCAATGTAAATGTTGTTGTCCTGCGTGGTAGAGAAGCCGGGATATGCAACGGTTTCGGCTAAACGCGGATCACGGTTTTTGAATGTGGCGGTGAAGCCAATTTTATCATAGCCGGGCTGTGAAGTGAATGGGGTGCCATCTTTCATCAGGTAGCTGTATACAAGGCCCTGGCTGAGCGACCAGGTCCAGCCGAGTACGGTGTGGGAGTTATTTCCTTTACCAAGACTTTGCGGATAGTCTCTCCACTGGATGATTTCCTTGTTGCCGTTTAATGAAAGACTGCAAAACAAAGCGCGGTAGTCTTCCCCACCTTTCCCGGTGTTGTAAATAACATAGCGGCCGCTGTTCATTACTTCCTGTGCTGCTGATGCGGCTTTCTGCAGGAAGGCGTCTGCCGTGTTGGCGAGCTTAATTTCATCGTGGTATTTTCTGAATGTTCCTTCGAAGAGGCAGAAGCGTGACATAAGGGCAAGGGCAGCGTATTTATTTACGCGGGTGCCGTTGTCTTTATCATCTACCTTAATATTATCCACGGCAAACTGCAGGTCGGCCAGCACAGAATCAGCCACTGCAGCACGCGGATCACGGCCTTTGTAAAGGTCGGGATCTACATCCGTTAACGCATGACCATACCAGGGAACATCGGAATAAGTAGCTATCTTCTCAAAATAAAATCTTGCACGGAAATAACGGGCAATACCGATGTAGTGGTTAATGTCGGCAGCATCACCTTTTGCTTTGCCGGCGTTATCGAGCAGGAAGTTGATGTTGCGTAATTTGTTCCAGTCGTCCCAACCGCCAACGGTATTTTCATCGAGGGTGTTATGCACCAGTTTATCCATTTCACTGCCGGTGTTGCCGGAAACGTTATCGGAGTTGTTATCATCATAGGGCGCTGAAAGATTATCATCGTACAGGCCATTAATGTAGGTGTTCAGGTCCTGTGGTGAATTGAAGTAAGCGTCCGGGGATATTTCCGTTTGCGGGTCGCGTTGCAGGAAGTCCTTGTTACAGGAAACTGCCGCACAGCCCAGTATGATGAGTGATAAATAAAGCCTTTTCTTTTTCATGTTCCGTAGTTTGAATAAATTAAAAGTTCAGGTTTAAACCGAACGAGTATGTTTTCTGGTAAGGATACACAGAACCGTCCAGTCCTTCCGGGTCGATATTCGCTTTCAGGTGAGAGATGGTAAAGATGTTTTCTGCGCTGAAATAAACGCGGAAGCGGTTTATCCTATATTTCTCTGTGATGGACTTTGGAATGGTATACCCGATGGAAACATTTTTCAGGCGGGTATACGCTGCATTCTGCAGGTATCTTGTTTGTGGTGCGCCCAGTTCGCTGGCATCTTCCGCGATGTATGATTTCAGGCGGGGGAAGTAGCCGTTAGGTGTTTCCGGTGTCCAGCGATCGAGGTTATGTACCTGTACGTTTGTCCACGGTTGCGCATATACGCCCCAGAAATAGTGATTGCCTGGATTAGGGTACCAGTCTCTTTTCCCGATGCCCTGGATCAGTGCGCGGAAATCGAATCCTTTGTAGGAGGCAGTGAGATCGATGCTGTAAGGGAAGCGCGGCATATTGTTGCCAATGATCTTCCTGTCGCCGGGATTGCTTACAGTGTTATCACCATAATCCACGGAGCCGTCGCCGTTGAGATCCCTGAATTTCAGATCGCCTACATAGAACTGGTATTGCTGGTCGTCGGAACCTACTTTAGATTGATTGGCGTGTGATTTCAGTTCATTTTCATTCTGGAAAAAGCCTTCTGTAACGAGGCCCCAGATATCGCCTATTTCCTGTCCCTGGTAGTAGTTGCGGTTTTCCAGTGATCCTGCGTCGTAGTTGGCGAGCGTACCGGTGGGGTTGGTGTAGCGGGTAATGAAGGAGCGGCTGTCGGCCACCAGTAATTTCACGCCGTATCCGAAATCGTTGTTACCGATCTTAAACTGATCGCGCCAGTAGAGGGTCATTTCCCATCCGCGTGTTTTCAGGTCGGCAGAATTTGTCCTGGGTGACGGGGCGCCGTATACGTTGGGCAGTTCCTGGCTTTTGGCAAACATGCCGTTGGTATAACGGGTGTAGCGATCGTAGCTGAAAAATAGTCTTTCTTTCAGCATGCTGAAATCGATACCACCGTTCACGGTTTTCACGGACTGCCAGGTGTAGGTGGCGGTAACCGGTGTGGGTGCAAATACGCCAATGGGCAGTTGTCCGTTGAGCACGGAGTTGATGTTGCCGGCAGTCATGAGGGGCATGTAGCCATAGGCCTTCCATTGCTGATCGCCCAGGGAGCCATAGGAGCCGCGGAGTTTCAGCAAGTCAACGCCTTTAACGCCACTGAAGAATTTTTCTTTGGAGATCACCCATGCTGCGGAGGCAGAGGGGAAGAAGCCCCAGCGGTTATCGGCGCGGAAGCGCGATGAGCCGTCGTTACGGCCGTTTACCTCCACGATGTATTTGTCGTCGAAGGTATAGTTCAGGCGATAGAAGATACCTCTTACTGCCCAGTCTTCAATAGTTTGTTTTTCCGTGATATTCCCGGTAGCCAGCTGTGGAGTGGGGTATTGTGTACTGATGAGTCCCTGCCGGCTTACATTGAACATATTAGTGTAATGGTATTCCTGGTTAAACCCGGCGAGTGCACCTACTGCATGTTTTTTATTAAATGTTTTATGGAAGTCGGTATAAACGTTATACACATTATACTTCACCTCATAGGTATTGTTGCTGGCAGACGACTGGTTGCCGTTGGTATATTGGGTAGGCTGATCCGGCCCGGTGCTGTAGGAAACAGGCAGGGTGTAGGCGTTGCCTACATCATTTCCACGACGGAAAGTAGCGTCTCCTTTCAACGTCCATACATCTTTAACGAGGTTCACTTCTGCATTGAGCGTGGTCATAAATTCACTCCAGGTATCTGCAGAACGGCCGCCGCTCTGGAGGTTGCCGAGCAATGCTGCGCCGTCTGAAGTCCAGGTACCGTCCGGGTTGCGGGGTACAGATAAAGAAGGCGTGCGGTTGGCATTATGGAAGAATAAATAATCGGTTGTGCTGGCAGGTTGTGAATAAGTGGTATTGGTGTACATGGTGTTGCTACCAATTTTCACACGGTCGTTGATCGTATAGGTGGCCTTTGCACGCATGTTATAGCGTGTGTACTGGTCCGGGTTGTAGCGGAGCATGCCATCCTGTTTGTAATAATCCCCCGAGAAGTAGTAGTTCAGTTTTTCATCGCCGCGGGAGATGCTGAAATTGGCATTATAGGCGGGTGCTGTTTTCTGGTATACTTCATGGAGCCAGTCGGTAGATCCGTAGTAAGCGTATTTTGTTTTATCGGTAGGGCTTACGATTACTCTTGGTAAAGAGGGGTCCTGGGCCAGTTTTTCCGCATAGGCCCTGTCGGCCGCGGGGTACAGATCATACAGCGGTGTGGCTGCATCATGCTTATACTGCATGGTGGTGAGCGGGTCTGTAATGATTTTTGGTACCAGTCCTAATGTGCGCACGGCGTAATTGGCATTGGCGTTCATGACGAGGCGGCCGTCTTTACCTGATTTGGTAGTAATGAGCACAACGCCGAAGGCGGCGCGTGCGCCATAAATGGCGGCGGCAGCGGCGTCTTTCAGGGTGGTTACGCTTTCTACATCGGCGGCGTTGAGGCGCGATACTTCTTCACTGGTGAAGGGGATGTTATCTACCAGGATGAAGGGATCGCCGCCGTTGATGGAGGTCACCCCACGCAGGTTAAATTTTGGTGCGGAAGATACGCGGCCGTTGTCGTTGGTGATGTTCAGGTTAGGCAATAATCCCTGGAGGCCGTTGCCGATATTGGCAATGGGGCGGCTTTCCAGTTCTTTACCGGAAATAGCGTCTACGGCGCCGCTCAGGTTAGCTCTTTTCTGTTTGCCGTAACCTACTACCACTACTTCATTCAGGCCGCTGGAATTGGCTTTCAGGGCAATATTAAAAACAGCGCCCTCGCGTGCTTTCATCTGCTGGGCTTCATAGCCTACATAGGAAAATTCGATGGTGGCGCTTTCGGGTACTGCCAGGGTGAAACGGCCGTCGGTATCCGTTTTGGCGCCCTGCGTGGTACCTTTTACCAGTACAGTAACACCTATGAGCGGATTGCCTGCTTCGTCGGTTACCCGTCCTTTTATGTGAACGTCCTGAACGGTTTCGCCTGCTTCCAGGATCACTACCAGGTTATCTTTCATGATCTTATACCCCAGCGATGTACCGGCGAGCGCTTTGTCAAGCACCTCCGCTACGGGAGCATCTTTCATAGAGATGGAGATCTTCCTGTCGGGGATGCTGGCATTTTTGTACAGGAAAGTGTAATCACTCTTCTGTCCTATGACATTCAGCAGCTTACCAATGTTAATATTGTGATAATTAACACTGATCCGTTCCTGAGAAAACCCATGCGCACTTAGTTGCAGGAACCCGGCGCAAAGCAATACGGAGGTTAGTTTCATACGCAATAATAGTTTCCTCATATTCCGCTGGGGAATATTGGAAGGCCACCAATAGCTTTTTTTCATAAATTTGTTTCGTTAGGTTAAATAATCAGCCGTTACCGGATCGTAAGGAAATCGGTTTACATTGTTTAGCCAGCATTTCAGAAAGGGGAATGTTGCTGCATTTCCCTTTTTTCATTTGCTGTCTGCCATAAAAAAAATTAATGGACTACCAGGCCATAGATGGCGTTTGGATGTTGTGTTTTACCATATGTAAATAACATTTTCTTTCGTGTTCACTTCATAATGAAAGCCCGACATCAGTTGTAATGCCTGCAATACATCTTCAATATTTTGTTTCCGGAATGCGCCTGTGAATACTTCCTGTTTGTATTTATCATTTTTAAAACGCAGGGTTACATTGAACCAGCGTTCCAGGTCGTGCGATAATTCTTCAAAAGTTACATTGTCAAAGTCGAAGCGGTCGTTGACCCAGGCGGTAGCCGGTTTTTCTGTTGTTGTGCTGTTGCCGGTAATGGTAATTGTTTTTACCGGCGTAATGCTGAAGTTGGCTTTTCTGTTTACAGGTGTTTGTATATTTTCTTTTGTGCCGATGATTAATTTTTGTTCCGGTTGCAGCTGCACGGTTTTCCTTTCCCCGGCATTACTGTTATCGGGGAAATCTACTTCCACTTTTCCGCTGAGTAAGGTTGTTTCCACGGTAGCGTCTTCTGCATAGGCTTTTACGTTGAATACGGTGCCTAATACCCTGACATTTACTTTACCGGACCGGATGATAAAAGGATGTGCCGGATCATGTTTTACGTCGAAATAGGCTTCGCCGGTAAGACTCACCTCGCGTTCACCATTCAGAAAGCGGGTGGCATCGTATTGCAGGCGGCTGCACGCGTTGAGTATTACGCTGGTGCCATCCGGCAGTACTACGCTTGTTTTGGAACCGGTTTTGGTAACCACTTCATTACGGAAAGCCTGTTTATGCGGCATGGCCGGCCACAGGGCGTACGTAGTAATGAAAATAGCAACGCCGGCAGCAATACCGCTGATCATCCGCCAGGGAATCAGCCGTTTGACAGGAGGAGGCTCCTGTTCCTGTTGCAGGAACAGGTTCATACGATCCATCCCTTCACTGGCCAGCTGTTCTTCTTCTGCGGCAGAAAATCCATTGGTACTGTTCACGGAACTGATATCACCGATAATGGTAAAAGCATATTGCAGTTCCGGAAACTGCATCAACAGTATTTCCAGCTCTTTCAATTCCTCCGTGGTGGCCTCTCCGGATATTTTCCTGGCCATCAATATATTTACCCGGTTGCGCTCAATCATTTATTTTTTGTCCGTGTTATACCAGAAGGACGAAAAGAAAATAAAAAACCCCCAAAGGCGGAGAAAAAAAAATTCTTACCCGGAAAACGGTGCAGATACTACTACTTTGTGTCAAGAAAATACCAGCGTCAGAAATAACTTGCGGGATAATTTATTTTGTTAACTTTAGCGTAATCTGCGTTATATATTATTGCAACCAATATCAGCGGCTTAAAAAGGGATGGATCAGTGTACAATCAATGAATTATTCAGGAACATCACGGTGAACAATGACCAGGCAGCCTTTAAAGCTTTCTATCATCATTTCTTCATCAAACTGTTACGTTTTTCCTTTTCGCTTACCCGTTCCAAAGAGGTAGCGGAAGAAATTACGAACGATGTTTTTATGCATTGCTGGCAAAAAAGGCAATCACTGGCGGACATAAAAAATCCGCAGGTATACCTGTTTGTGGTGGCGAAGAATAAAGCGATTGATTATATGCGGAAACAGGCCAGTTCCCGGAAGGTAGTTTTTGCGGAAGAAGATAAACTGGAAATTGCTTTTGAAAGCAATCCGGAGCAGCTGATGATTTCCGCGGAAATGATCCGGAAAATGGAATATACCATTGAACAGCTTCCTCCCAAATGCAAAATGGTATATATCCTTGTAAAGCAATATGACCTTCGTTATAAAGAGGTAGCCACCATTTTGAACCTCTCGGTTAAAACGGTGGAAAACCAGCTGGCTATTGCCATGAAACGGCTAACGGCTGCCGTGAACTTCACATTAGAGAAAGCGTGATCAGGGTATTACTTTCATCTTCTTAAAATTTTCAAAGATTTCCAGGAACATTGTTTCCGTATCCACAAACTCCCCGAAGCCGGCGCGGCGGGCTTTACTGCCATCGGCAAAAAAGTCGTAATCCCACGAAAAAACAAAGTCGCCGAACTTCCACGACGATACTTCCGCATAGCTGTATTGCAACCCGTATTTTTCCATCATGCTATTCCACAGCGGTGCTTTATCGGCCATTACAATGTCCAGCTGCATAGGCAGGGGCGCAGCTGTTTCCATGCCGAAATACGCTGCTATACGAGGCCAGAGGTCCGACCAGCGGAAGAGATCGCCGTTGTTGATATTAAAGGCCTCATTGGTACCGGCGGGACTTTCTGCCGCCCACAGGGTTGCTTTGGCCAGCAGGCCGGCATCTGTCATTTCCATGAGTGTATCATAGGCGCCGGGTTTCCCGGGAAAGCGGAGCGGTAATCCCAGCTCTTTTGAAATAGCGGCGTATACGGCAATCACCATCGCAAGGTTCATGGGGTTACCCAGGGCAAAGCCGCCTACCACCGATGGCCGGATGGCGGACCAGGACCAGGGCTTACCCTGTTGAAACGCTTCCAGGAAACGTTGTTGTTCCATATTGAACTCCGGCGGCATAAAGCGGCCGGCATCCGTTTCGCGTGCGGGTGTTTTAAACGGGCCGAGATGGGCGCCATATACTTTATATCCCTGCATAAGACTGATGTGCTGCAGGTTGGCAGCAACAGGGGCTACTACCTCTACCACGTTGCGGAGCATGGTCATATTGGGCGCCACCAGTTCGGCCCAGCTGCCGCGGTCCTGGTAGGCGGCATAAAATATATGCGTTACCGTAGTAAGTTTGCCCAGCTGCTGCTCGCTGTTTTCCCGGCTCAGGAGATCTACTGCGATGTGTTTTACCTTTGCGGTGTCCGTGCCACCTCTCCTGGATAGCCCGATGATCTCCCAGTTGTTTTGCGTAAGCAGGTAGTTAATGAGATTGCGTCCTATTACGCCCTGTGCGCCTGCTATGAGGGCTACTTTCTTATTATTATGCTGTTCCATCACTGTGTTGTATTTTTAACAGTACAAAGATCAGCCCCCGTTGCTTACTGTTACTTGTACATCGGCGGGGTTCATTGGTATATTTTAAAGAATGAAGAGATATATACAACACGAATACCTGAAAGTGTCGCACTTTACTACCGGTGAGTGGGAGCACCCGGTGCATAACCACAATCATTTTGAACTGATCTTTATTCATAAGGGCAGCGGCACGCATTGTATTTCGGGGATGAATATTCCGTATACCGGTCCCTGTTTGTTTTTGCTGGCGCCCTGCGATGCACATCATTTTGAGATGAAGGCGCCTACTACCTTTACCTTTATCAAATTCACCAATGTATACCTGCATGGCAGTGGTAATATGCGGTTGCAGCAAAGCTGGAACCAGGAGCTGGATCAGCTGCTGCAGCAGGCGCGGCAGAAAAGGATGATCACGGAAGGTATTCACCGCATGGAGCCGCTGATCCGGCTGGTGGCGGCGGAGTGGAAGGAAAGCAGCGATACTGCTTTCTTTTTGCTGCAGGCATTGTTTACCATGATCAGGCAGGCAGCGGATCATGAACTGCCGGACATGGGCCCCAAAGAGGGTGCAAGGGTAACGCATATCCTGAACTATATCCATGAACATATTCACCAGGCTGGCGATATACAGGTGGAGCAACTGGCGGAGCTGTTCGGGTTTTCCAGACATTACCTGGGCGCTTTTTTTAAAGAGCAAACCGGTAGTACATTACGGGATTATGTGAACCAGTACAAGTTACAGCTACTGGAAAACAGGTTGCATTACAGTGTTTTTTCATTGAAAGAGATCAGTCATGAATTGGGATTTAACGATCAGAGTCATCTGAATAAATTTTTCAGGAGATACCATCCTGTGAGTCCTTCCGCTTACCGCGAACAGGTACAGGCCGGCAGGTAATTTCAATATTTCATCCCTATTGAAAAAGGAAGTATATTCGGGTTTGCACATATATAACCTATAGAACTGTCAATTATGGAACATCTGCTTACCGTTGACTCGCTGATAAGCCTGTTAACGCTAACTACCCTGGAAATTGTGTTGGGGATCGATAACATTGTATTTATTTCTATCCTGGCAGGGAAACTGCCGGAAAACAAACAAAAGAAAGCCCGCCGTCTTGGGCTCGGGCTGGCCATGTTTGTACGCATTTTATTGCTGTTGTCTATCAGCTGGATCATGTCGCTTACAAGGCCGCTTTTTAATATGGGAGAATGGGTAGGTATACAAAATGCCGAATGGCTGGAGAAGCTGGCTATTTCCGGTCGCGACCTGATTTTACTGATAGGAGGCTTGTTCCTTATTTATAAAAGTACTGCAGAGATCCATGAAAAGCTGGAAGGGGGAGAACATGCGGCGGCTAATGCCAAACCTATGCAATTCGGGCAGGTAATTGTGCAGATCCTCCTGCTGGATATTGTGTTTTCACTGGATTCCGTGATCACGGCCGTAGGTATGGCGGATCATGTGGAGATCATGATCATTGCGGTAGTGCTGGCCGTTGGCGTAATGTTGCTGGCATCGGAATCTATCAGCCGTTTTGTGAATAACCATCCTACGGTGAAGATGCTGGCTTTATCATTCCTGTTGCTGATAGGCGTTTCACTGATCGCCGAAAGCTTCGATCAGCACATTCCGAAAGGTTATATTTATTTCGCTATGGCCTTCTCCGTATTCATTGAAGTGCTGAACCTGAAGGTAAGATCCCGTACGGAGAAACCGGTGAAACTGCGCAATGAAGCAGAAATGCCTGAAAAGAAATAATAAGTTGATCATCTTCCAAAAAAAATAATAACGGGAAAGGGTATACGTTTATGAACGTATACTGCTTTCCCGGACAATCAATTTCCCGGGAAGTATAATTTCTTCAGGGATAAAATTCTTCTTCCTGATATGATTCAGTAGCAGCTGGCAGCTTTTCTTTCCTATCTCAAAGGCCGGTTCAGCAATAGTAGATAAGGAGGGGGAGATGATAGCAGACATAGGATCGTTCGTAAAACCGATCACGCCCACTTCTTTCCCTACCGCAATATTCTTTTTCTTCAGCGTAACAATGGCGCCTACCGCCTTACGGTCGTTTACAGCAAATACCGCGTCTGGTTTATCGTTCAGCTTCCATAGTTTTTCCATATCGTTTTCGCCGCATTCCTGTGTAAACCCCGAATGGATGATCCATTTTTTGCGGATGGGCATTCCGTGCCTGCTCAACGCATCAAGATAGCCCTTGAGACGGCTGTCGGTAAAGGTGAGTCCTTCCGGGCCTGCAATGTGCGCTATTTTTTTATAGCCATTGGCAATGAGATGCGTGGTAGCTTCAAAAGCGCCGTTATAATCGTCCTGCATCACTTTGGAGGTACGGATATCAGCGGCTACGCGGTCGAAGAACACAACGGGGATACCGTCGTCGATGATCTCCTGGAAGTGATCGCAGGAGCCGGCCTGCGAGGAAACCGATACCAGCAGGCCATCCAGGCTGCTGAAGGAAAGATTGCGGATAATATTCAGTTCCCGGTCGGCGTCATCATTTGTCACATATAAAATGATATTATAATTATGGCTGTAAGCTATTTCCTGGATACCGGTAAACACGGTGGAGAAATAGTAATTGGTGATCCCCGGCAGTATCACCGCCAGGTTGTGCGTACTGTTCTTTACCAGGCCGGTGGCATTGAAGTTGGGTTTGTAGTTCAGCTTCATAGCCATATCCAGCACCAGTTTGCGGGTGTCTGCACTTACGTCATACGTATCCCGTAACGCCCTTGAAACGGTGGATACAGAGATATTTAATGCATGAGCAATGTCTTTTATGGTAGCATAGTGTCGGCGCATTCTTCTTACAGGTCTGTGGTTGGAATACTTAAATATAATGAATCCACCGGTAACGTTCTCGGTGAATTTTCTTTATAAAGGAATCATCAGGTGTATTTTGGGTTTACAATTACCAACCGGGATCCATTAAAAATTCGTAGTGTATGAGAAGCTGTATGAACCAAAAGCCACACCTGTATTTTCTTATTATGCTAATTGCCTTGCCATGGCGGTTATCCGCACAGGATCAATTGTCACTGAAGGGCGTAGTACACGACGCTGCCTCCAAAGCGCCGCTTCCCGGCGTAAGCGTAAGTGTAAAGGGCACCACCCGCGGTGTGAGCACTGATGCCGAAGGAAAATACGCCATTTCCGCGGCTGCCGGCGCAATGCTGGTTTTTACCTATATAGGGTATGATAAAAAAGAAATTCCTGTATCTGCGCAAACAACTATTGATGTGGCGCTGCAGCAAAGTGCCACAGGCTTAAATGAAGTGGTGGTAACTGCATTGGGTATAGAGCGTAAAACCCGCTCCCTGGGCTATGCCACGCAACAGCTGGACAATGCCACTATTAACACGGTGAAAGATCCCGGCGGCAACATCATGAATACCCTGAGCGGTAAAGTGGCCGGCGCAGTGGTAACCCCGGCAGCTTCCGGCCCCGGCGGCGCCGTGAGAGTGGTATTGCGGGGTAACCGCTCTATCAGCGGTAACAACAATGCGCTGATCGTAGTAGATGGGGTGCCGATAGACAATACAATGTCCACCGAAAAAAACGGGGGCGGTTCCGCCAATACCATCGGTACACAGCCTAAAAGCATCAGCAGCGGCTACTCCGGCAGCGATGGCGCGGCCAGCGTAAACCCACAGGACGTGGAATCGGTGAACGTGCTGAAAGGCCCCGCAGCCGCAGCTTTATACGGTAGCCGCGCGGCCAACGGCGCTATTATCATTACCACCAAAAGCGGTAAAAGCGGCAAGCTGGCGGTAAATTATAACGGCGGTGTATCGCTGGATCAGCCCAATATGCTGATGAAGTTCCAGAACACCTATGGCAGCGGCAGCAAAGGCCAGGCAGGCAACCGTGCACCGGCCAGCTGGGGAGCGCCCGCGCAAACCTACTCCGATAACGTGAGAAGCTTTTTCAACACCGGAACAACAGTGAATAATTCTGTCGATATTTCCGGCGGCAACGATAAACTGCGTGGTTACGCGTCTTATACCAATAATGCCATCAGTGGTATTATCCCGAAGAACAGAATGGAAAGGAATACGCTGAACCTCCGCGTTGCCGCGGAAGTATTGCCCCGCTTAACAACCGATGTAAAACTCACTTACATCAGCCAGGACATCAAAAACAAGCCACGCCTGGGCGACCAGGGCGTAGCCAACGAAGCCTACCTGATGCCGCGCGACCTCAGCAAAGATTCGCTGAAGCATTTTGAAGGGATGGATGCCACCGGGCAACCTTATCCCATTTACTGGACCAACTCCACCACTTTTCAAAACCCTTACTGGGACGTATACCGCAACATGGTGGATGAATCGAGGAACCGTATCATGCTGATGGGATCGGCCAAATACCGGCTTACCGACTGGCTCAGTTTACAGGGCCGGTACAGCCTTGACCGTTACGACGACAAGATCACCGCTTCCTATTACAATGGCACCGTGGCTTTCCCGGTGCAACCGGGCGGCCGTTACCTGGAGGCATATGTGAATCACTGGGAACGGAATATGGACCTGTTACTGTCTGGCACCAACAAGTTATCCGGCGATTTTCATGTAAGCTATAACCTGGGCGGAAGTATCCTCACCAGCAAAGGATACAATTCGCAGGCGCTGGCAGATGGGTTAAGCATTCCTAATCATTTTAACCTCATGTTTGCCACTGCACCCGCTACTACCAATACCACCGTGCAGAAAGAGATACAATCCGTATACGGCAGCGCCCAGCTGGATTTCAGACAATACCTGTACCTGGATGTAAGTGCGCGGAACGACTGGTCATCTACCCTGCCAAGGCCGTATAGCTATTTTTATCCCTCTGTAGGCTTGTCTGCCGTAATATCCGATATGTGGAAGATGCCTTCCTGGATTACGTTTGGCAAGGTGCGCGCGGCATATACGCAGGTGGGTAATGATGCCGATCCGTACATGCTGCTGCAGGCATACTACTACAGCGTGGGTGCCGGCGGCGGCTTTGTATCAAGAGACAATACCAAATCCATTTATAACCTGAAGCCCGAGCAAACAAAGTCGTGGGAAGCAGGATTAGAGTGGAAGTTCTTTGACGGCAGATTGGCACTGGATGCTACCGTGTATAAGAACAATACCATCAACCAGCTCCTGAATGTTGGATTGCCGCAGGCCAGCGGTTTTGATGATCAGTATATCAATGCCGGCAATATCGAGAATAAAGGTCTTGAAATTATGCTGAGTGGTACACCCATTCAGCGGAAAGATTTCACCTGGAACACCGGTGTGAACTTTGCCACCAACAGCAACAAGGTATTATACCTGGCCGAAGGCGTAGACCAGATCAATCTTTCCCCTGCTACCAACTTCGCCACTTTGCAGGCAAAGGTAGGAGGTAAGTATGGAGATATGTACGGTTATGCGTGGCAGAAGGATCCGAAAACGGGAGAGTACCTTATTGGTACAGACGGTTTACCGGTAGTAGCGCAGAATCAGTATCTCGGCAATTTTAACCCCCGCTTCACCCTGGGTTGGAACAACCAGCTGCAGTATAAAAAGTTCAGTATGTCGTTCCTCATTGATGGTCGTGTAGGCGGTATCGTTATATCAGGTACAGATGCACTGCTGGCTTCCTATGGAGTAGCAGACTATACTGCGCAATACAGGGGCGGAGGACTGGTATTGCCCGGTGTGCTGGCAGATGGCAACGCCAACACCAAGGCAATTGATGCAGAAGATTTCTGGACAAAAGTATCGCAGGGCGGCCGCGACGCATGGGGACAATTCTTTGCTTTCAGCGCCACCAATTTCCGTTTAAGGGAATTATCATTTGGATATGATTTTGATTTCGACCAGAAGCTGGTAAAACGTGCGCGCTTGTCTTTAACAGCACGTAACCTGTTTTTCCTGTACCGGGGCAAGTCGATACTGGATATACCGGGCATGGGTAAACGTAAATTACCAATTGATCCGGAATCAGCACTGGGTACCAGTAATTACCAGGGTATTGAGGCAGGTTTACCGCCTGCAGTGCGCAGTTTTGGCCTGAACCTGAATGTATCCTTTTAGTCGACAAAAAAAACACAGCCATGAACAAGCAATTAAAATATATACTTCCGCTGGCGCTGACGGTGATGCTGGGCAGCTGTACAAAGAACTTCGATTCCATGAACGTGGATCCCAGCGGGTTAACCGGGGTAGGTAAAAGTGAGTTGCCTTTTATGTTTGCAAAGGCGGAATCATCAGCCGGTGTTAACCAGGGATATTATCAAACCGTGCAGAACCTGTATGCAGATCTATACGCGCAATACTTTGCGCTGAACACTAATAGTTTTCAGACCGATCGTTATGTGATCAATGATGGCTGGCTACCGCGCCCGGGTATCATTGCCTATGTGCAAACGGTACCGCAGCTACGCACCATTTTTGAGAACACAGAAGAAACTTCCGGTGAGTATGCACTGGCGGAAATCATGTGGGTATATGCATTTCACCACCTGACGGATTATTTCGGCCCGGTAGCTTATTTTGATGCCGGGAAAGCCCAGGATGTGATACCGTATGATGCCCAGGATAAAATTTATGACGACTTTTTCAAAAGACTGGATCATGCCGTAAAAAATCTTAAGGCTACCAGCGCTACCAATATTTTTGGTGCTAATGACCTGATATATGCCGGGGATGTACAACAATGGATCCGCTTTGCCAATACGCTGCGTTTACGGCTGGCGCTGCGCATTTCAAAAGTGCAGCCTGAACGTGCCAAACAGGAGGCAGAAGCCGCAGTGGTAGCCGGCGTAATGACGGAAGCAGCCCACACCGCCATGATGCAGAAATCATTGAACGGCGGCGACGGCAACGGGCTGGCAAGGGTGGCTTCCTATAATGAGTTTAGCATGAGTGCTACCATGGCATCTTATATGAAAGGCTACAACGACCCGAGGATGGATGTTTTTTACCAGCCTGCCGTAAATGGAGGTACCTTCAGGGGCGTGCGCAACGGATCGCCGGCGGTATCACTGAACAACCCATTGAACCAGGCGCCGCAAACTTCCAATGCGGGTACTTACTGGGCTACCTATAACCCGCTGAACCTTTCATGGCTGCCGGCACTGGAAGCGCCTAAACATGTAATGATGGCTGCCGAGGCTTATTTCCTGCGGGCAGAAGGCGCTTTAAATGGCTGGAATATGGGTGGAACGGCGCAAGCCCTGTACGAAAAGGGTATTGCAGTAAGTATGGAGAACTGGGGTGTGAAAGATGCAGCTGTTATCAGCGCCTATACAAATTCTACCGCCGTACCGGTAGCCCCGGGCGATGTGGAAAATTCTGCCGCCGTAGCCAATATACCGGTTAAATTTGGTACAGGGCTGAATATACAGCGCCAGCAGGTAGGCACGCAGAAATGGCTGGCTATTTACCCCGATGGACTGGAAGCATGGGCCGAGTATCGCCGCAGCGGTTACCCCGTGATGTACCCGGTGGTAAAATCGGATAACCCTGATTTGCCGGCCGGCACTTTTATCAAACGGTTGCCTTATCCTTCTTCTGAAGCAATCAATAACGGGGAAGAACTGAAGAAAGGTATCCAGTTACTGGGCGGCCCTGATAATGCTGCTACCCGCCTGTGGTGGGATGTAGATTGATGTATCATTAAACGCAATTATACTTGAAGACGTTAGTTTCATTTTTCATGGTGTTGTTCTCACTGTTCTATGCTCCGCAGGGGCCGTTGCCGAAAGTTTTTTCCGGGGAAAGAACTGATATCATCCAGCAACAGCTGAAACAACAAGCGGCTACAGCGTTTCAGGCGCAGGTGCTGCCTGCGTCGGAACAGGAATGGACACAACGGCGCCGGCAACTGAAGGCCGCCATTCTGCAGTCGACCGGCGCCGTTGAACACCACGCATTACCCTTGCAAATAAAAGAAACGGGACGTACGCAACTAACGGGATACCATATACGGAATATCCTGTTCCAGACAAGGCCGGGAGTATTTGCTACGGCTAACCTGTATGTACCCGATGGCAAAGGTCCGTTCCCGGCAGTGATTAACATGCATGGCCACTGGAAAGATGCCCGCATGGGAGAAATGGTGCAGGCCACCGCTCACAGCCTGGCATTAAACGGCTACGTGTGCCTGAACATTGATGCCTGGGGCGCAGGAGAAAGAACTACTGACGATGGCGTAACGGAATATCATGGCGCTAACCTGGGGGCTTCACTGATGAATACCGGCAACACGCTGCTGGGCATGCAGCTCACCGATAACATGCGTGGGGTAGACCTGCTATGCAGTATGCCGGAAGTGGACAAAGAACGTATAGGCGCTACCGGGGCCAGCGGCGGTGGAAATCAAACCATGTGGCTGTCGGCCATGGACGAGCGTATTAAAGCTGCGGTGCCGGTGGTGAGTGTAGGTACATTTGAATCTTACATCATGAACAGCAACTGCGTATGCGAACTGGTACCCGATGGGCTTACCTATACGGAAGAATCAGGGATACTAGCCATGGTAGCGCCCCGTGCGCTGAAAATATGCAATGCACTGAATGATGCAAGCAAATCATTTTATCCTTCGGAAATGCTGCGCAGTTATAAAAATGCAGCCCCCGTTTATGAAGCATTACACGCCGGTGATAAGCTCAGTTACCAGCTGTTTAACACTGTGCATGGTTACTGGCCCGAAATAAGGGAAACCATGATAGGCTGGATGGACCTGCAGCTGAAACATGTGGGCACCGGTGCACCCAAAAAGGAGCCTGCTTTCAGTTTGCTGCCTCCTGCACAGCTGCTCACTTTTCCCAATGGAGGGCGCGACAGCAGCGTAACAACCACGGCAACCTGGTGCAGCCGGCAGGGTCAATTGTTACATGAAACATTGTTACATGAAAAAATTGATGGCGATGCCAAACGCAAATCGCTTCGCCAACTGTTACGCATAAACGAAAACAGGATATTGAAACAGGTGCATACTTACCCACCACAGGATGGATGGGAGCGTATTGCACTGGAAACAACAGATGGCTCACTGATCCCTTTGCTGTTGCGGGCGCCCCGCAACAAAAACAAAGAGTATGTAGTAGTAACACATCCCGGGGGAAAGGATAGTGTGCCTGCTGCATTGATCACTGAGCTAACAACTGCAGGTAAAGGCATTGTGCTGGCGGATCTCTGGGGCTGTGGGGAGCAGGGTTCTGCGGCCGCTGCTGCCACAGATGGTAGTTTGCCGCCATACCACACACTGGCACGCTCAGCTTTATGGCTGGGTTCCACGGTGCAGGGCATGTGGGTAAGCGATCTGCAGATCATTACAGACTATTTGAAAATGGCAAATAGTGATGGCCGTATAGTGCTTAACGGTACCAGGGAGGCTGGCGTGGCCTCCCTGTTTTTTACCGCGCTGGGAGGAAAAGTGAACGGGGTAGTACTGGATGGCAGCCCATTGAGCTACCGCTTTGACGGGCGTGCGGGTGTTGACTATTTCACGATGGCGGTACATGTGCCTGGTTTGCTGGTATGGGGAGATATTTCGCTGGCAGCGGCGCTGAGTGGAAAGGATATCGTATTCAGGAATCCGGTTACGATGTCGGGGCGAACTGTGAGCGGCACAGCCTTACAGGCGCAGCAGGAAGAGTTTTCCCTGTTAAGGAAGCGCTGTAAGCAACCAGGACAAACCATTTTTCAGTAACGAAGAAAATACACCTTTATGAATAATAAACGCAGAGACTTTTTAAAGCTGCTCGGACTGGCAGGCGTTGGCGTCGGGGGCAGTACATTGATTCCCGGCTATGCCGCGGCCCAGGAAAAACAGGGCAAGGCGCTGGACCAGATCCGTAAACAGGCTGGCCGCAAGTACAAGCAGCAATTTAATATGAGCGGTTATGCCGCGCCTAAAATTGATACGGTACGGATAGGCTACATTGGTCTTGGTAACCGTGGTTCCGCCGCCGTAGAACGCATTACCTATATACAGGGCATAGAGGTTAAAGCACTCTGCGATATCAGGCCTGAAATGATTGCCGCCACCAAAGAGCGGATCAAAAACTCCGGTTATCAGCCGCATGAATATACAGGTTCGGCAGATGCATGGAAGCAGCTGTGCGAGCGGGACGATATTGACCTGGTGTACATCGCCACACCATGGGATCTGCACACGCCCATTGCGGTATATGCCATGCTGCACGGCAAGCATGTAGCTACAGAAATTCCGGCTGCTATTACCATTGAACAATGCTGGCAACTGGTAGAAACTTCCGAGAAAACAAAGAAACATTGTGTGCTGCTGGAAAACTGCTGCTACGATTTCTTTGAACTGCTTACGCTGAATATGGCCCGGCAGGGCTTCTTCGGGGAGCTGGTGCATTGTGAAGGCGCTTACATACACGATATTTTTGACAGCCTTTTTGATAAAAGCAAGCGTTACGACATGTGGAGGTTCAAGCAAAACGCACACCGCAACGGTAACCTGTATCCTACGCATGGACTGGGGCCTGTATGCCAGGTGCTGGACGTGAACCGGGGCGATAGCATGGAATACCTGGTATCTATGGAAAGCAATGATTTTATGCTGCATAACAAAACGGCCGAACTGGCGGCTACCGACGATTTTTTCAAGCCTTATGTGAATGCGCATTTCCGTGGTAATATGAACACTACCACTATCCGCACAAGAAAGGGCCGCACCATTATGTTGCAGCACGATGTAAGCTCTCCCCGCGTTTATTCCCGCCTGCACCTCGTGAGCGGCACAAAAGCCACCGCCCAGAAATACCCGCTGGAACCGAGAATCGCGGTGAGCCATGAAGGATGGTTAAGCCCTGAAGAATTTAAAAAGCTGGAAGAAAAATATACACCTGCCCTTATTAAAAAGTTAGGCGAGCTGGCTAAACAGGTAGGTGGTCACGGTGGAATGGACTTTTTAATGGACTGGCGCCTGATCGATTGTTTACGCAATGGTTTACCGGTAGATATTGACGTGTATGATGCCGCCGCATGGAGCGCCATCGGGCCGCTGAGTGAATGGTCGGTTGCCAACCGTTCCGCTTCCATCGATATTCCGGACTTTACCAATGGCGCCTGGCAACATAACAAGCCGGTAGATATTTCCCTGCAGCAGGGTGGTAGTACCGGGGTAAAAAGAAAAAAGAAATCATCTCCTGAAAAATAAAATCGCAATGAAAGTAATCCGATCCAAAGACCCGCAAACATTAGGCACTGCAGCCGGTAATGCTGCAGTGGCATTGATTAAGACTGCCATCGCAGAAAAAGGCAGCGCCAATATTATACTGGCCACCGGAACCAGCCAGTTTGAAACGATCCGGCAATTGATTGATAGTGATATTGACTGGGGAAAAGTAAATATGTTTCACCTGGATGAATATATCGGCTTGCCGGTAACCCATCCGGCCAGTTTCCGGAAGTACCTGAAAGAACGTTTCCTCGATAAAGTAGCGCCGCTGAAATCGGTATGCCTTATCAGCGGGGAAGGGGATCCGGAGGCCGAATGTAGCCGGATCAGCGCTCTTATACAGGCCCATCCCATTGATGTAGCTTTAGTAGGGATAGGGGAGAACGGGCATCTGGCTTTTAATGATCCCCCGGCGGATTTTAACACAACGAAACCGTATCTTGTAGTAAATCTCGATACCGCCTGCCGGCAACAACAAATGAATGAAGGTTGGTTCAGTGCCGTTTCAGAAGTGCCTTTACAGGCCATCAGTATGTCGGTACACCAGATCATGCTGTCGGAACATATCATTTGCTCCGTGCCCGGCGAGCGCAAAGCACAGGCGGTAAAAGACAGCCTGGAGCAGCCTGTAAGCAATTTGTTTCCCGCCAGTATTTTACAAACACATGCAAACTGTGTATTTTACCTGGATGAGGCATCTGCCG
>NZ_DATMTE010000318.1:0-11799 GCF_035564935.1 Chitinophaga sp.
AATCCTACAAATAACCCCGCGGCATCAGAACCAATCCTGGCCTGTAATCCCAGGCCGGAGCTTCCTTCCAGCCCTATCCCCAGCGCCACTACAACTTTCACCTTAAACGCAGTGGCAGATTTACTAAGATACAGCTTGCATTCCAGCTTCACCGATACTGCAGCCCCGCCTTTTATCAGGTCTTCTTTCTTTTCAGAAGCACCTTTTGCCCGGGTGAACACATTCCCTCCTACCGTATTGTGTTTAAAAGTGGCCTCCAGGTCTATTTTACCGGAAATGGTGACGCTGATATCCACTTTGCTGTCGTCGTCCGCACATATATACAGGAGGGCATCCACTGCTTTCAGAATAGCGTAGGCAATCGGGTGTCTGCGGCAAAGCAGTTCCAGGAAATCCCATTTCAGATCAATGCCCACCAGCGGTTTGGCATCCAGTTTTACCAATACGGTTCTTCCGGCTCCCCATAGTTTGCTGTCGCCATTTTCAGGCGGCATAGTTTCGTAATACCAGGAAGCGGCCAGGCCCAGCTTGGGAAATTGCAGCTCATATTCAAACGGCTTGCGCTGCATGCGTTGAATGAGGCCCTGGATGTTCTTATCAGGATTTGCTTTGTTTTTATTGATAAACTCATCGGGATCTTTGCCATCATCACCGGCGGTATCTGCTTTGGTAGTATGGTCGCCATGGATGATGTTCCTAAATTCCTTTATCAGGTTCCACCCCGCCTTTAATACGTTGTAGTATTTGGCAATCATATCCTCAATGGGATCCACACTCTCGGTATCATTATTCCATTCTACCTTGATGGAAAAATCAAATTCTTTCAGCAGTTCCAGCAGCTCTGCAAACTTACCTTTAGATTTAACGGGCGTTGGCGGAGCTTTTTTATCTTTGGGCAGCGCAAACATTTCGCCAATCTCTGTTCCCAGTTCTTCATTATGCCGGTCGAGCGTGGGCGTGGGTTTGCTCCAGCGCCCTTTCGCTGCTTCTCCTATTTTTTCCACGTTTTCCAGGCGGTTCATGGTAAAACGCTGCAGGGCATTCTTGATCCCTTTACCATTATTAGCTTCTGCGAACTTGGTTTTCAGCGCATCAAAGTCGGCTTTCTCCATGTTAAATGCCAGCGCCGCCGTCCACTTGATATCGGGGTACACAGCAAAATCGATAACATGCTTCCAGCGGCAGGTTTGGATGGTTACCGGGAAATGGTCGGCCTGTGCTTCGGGAATCCATAAGTAGCCCAATATCCGTTGGAAAAGGATATGATTATTTTCATCAAAGAAGGAATATTTATACTGTGCATCAAACTCCAGCTCTTCATCAGATACTTTTATTACACCGGAAAAAGAAGCATTGGTATCCCTTTTGAATTTATAATTATTGGCCTTTATTTCGAACTTCCCCTTGGCGGCGCTTTCCTTCTCCGGTTCACGTTTTACGCCAGCTTTAGGATCTTCTTTCTTATATCCCTTGGCGCCAAAACTGCTTATGTCAATTACATGATCTTTGTGCTTAGGCGTTGCGGTACATTCATCTTCATGCGTTACCAGGCTTTGTACACTGAGCTTAATAGTTTTCTTAGCCGTTTCACTTCCGGCTACTATGTTATAGGTAAGATTTTCCGGGGGCTTGAAATCGAGCACATTTTCATCAAATATGGTTTGCACGCCGTCTTTGTCTTCCACGGTGATCATGCCATACTTACACGGTTGGAACTTTCTTGTATTTGTTGGAATATCACCTGCCAGCACCGGTTTGTTACCGCCGTACATCAGGGGAGATTCCTTTACCGCGGGATCTTCCTTTACGCTGAGAAAACACTTCGATAAAGTTTTAGTGATCTTGCCATCTCGTGTTTTTATAATAGGATATATTTCCAGCACTTCGCCTGCACCCGGCTTCCAGAGATCGTCCAGGAAAACGTCTACCACTATTTTCTGCACAAAAGCCTGGTAGTGGATAGCGCCTGCGGCTACTTTCATATCTTTCCCTGACTTATCTTTTACCACGTAATCGCTTACCTGCAAAGCCTCTCCGCGGGTAGTTTCGTCCTGCAGGATAGGCATTATTTTCACTTGCCTTGTAAAATACTTGATGGCATCGTCGGGGGTTTCCTTTCCTTTTTCTATTTGGGCTACTCCGGCGGTCCGTTCCCAGGGTGGCAGATCATCGTCGGCACTGGCGGTATCATTGTCCATCAGGAAGATCCTTAATTCCTGCCCGTACATGGCGCGGGTATAGATATGCAGCTGCACACTTTCCCTGAACTTTTTGCTGCTGCCGGTAATTATTTTGCCATCGTTGTTAGCAGCAAACTCTCTCCATTCCGCCGAAAGGATCGCAGGCTTTCCGCGCGCTGCAACGAAGTAGCCATGCGCTGCCGAGTTAGTTGGCTCCTGTCCTTCCAGCACAGGTTCCAGCCAACCCAGTCCGCCGCCTTCCACAATTTTTGGAAAGTTCGGATATACCAATGGTCCTTTCAGTGTGTCGTTTACATCTGTTTTCTTGAATGTAAGCGTGCGCAACATGGACCAGATCCAGCGATAAGGCGTTTTGTCGCCCTCCGGCGCTTTCATGGGAATGGTGACCTTTACGGGCGCCGGTGCCTTTTCTACCATGGTAGTGATACGCTTCATCTCCGCCCGCACTGTTCCGGCTTCATTCAATACGGCAGTAGACGTTTTTACATCCACCGATCCTTTTGCTGCCGGGATGGTGACTACCAGCTTTTTATTATCAGACATGGCAACTATTTTTAAAACGGTTGTCCCTGTGGAAACCGGATCAGAAATAAATCTTCTTCTACTTTTTGTACATCCATCATGGGGTTCAGATGTGTTTGTACTTCTTTATCGGCCTTCTCTGCATCTTTCTTTGTCATATCGGCTGTTTGCCCGTGAAAAGTGATGGAGATACAGTCTTTTCCACCAGTAGCACAGGTCCCTTTGCTGTCTTCCAGTAAAATGTAGGCATCTCCCGGTAATACTACCTTATCATAAAACCCGCTCCATTCAGTAACAGATGGTGTACAGGGATTATTATTCTTTTTACTGCAACTACCAAATGTATTGGCTTCAAACGGCTGACCAATATCCTTAGTATTCGCCAACGGCTTTTCAGCGCCGTCTTTATCGTTGATATAATGTACCTGCTGGCTCTTCACTTTCAGCTTATCGGGGGTGGTACCAAACTGACACTTACAAAGGGCGCCCTGGCAAACCAGATGTTTTTCACTCATAGCCTTTTAATTTTCTCCGCGATTGAAAAAGAAAGAAAAACGCTTTTTCCTTTTGCCGACCGGCTCCTGTTCCGCCAGCAGTACCGATACAACCGGCGCCTGCGTTTTATCTTTCTCCCGTAAATGATAAATAGTGAATGTTACTTTTTTATCCTGACCGGGTGCAAGCGCCAAGCTGCATTCCCCGGTTATAGCATTAATGGAATAATCTGTTTGATATAGTTTATAACTAATCTCCGCTTGTCCTTTTAAAGGTGTGTGAATACCCTGCAACTGTCGCGATAACGGAATTTCCTTTCCTGCCGTGATATCTTCCACACTACGCGGATCACTGCAATTCCCCTTCTGTTGCAATACAAGGCTGCCACTCGCTGTATTATGCTGCACCGGTTGCTGGGTAACGTTAAACAACACCGGTGTTGTATATGGCATTACCGGCAATGCTGCGGTAAGCTCACGCTTCATAATATCGCTACCGGGCTGGTACAGGTCCGCAAAATAAAGCGCCATAAACCAATCGCGGCACAGCGACTGGTAAATATGCGGTTCACTGCTTACTGCAAGATCCATATAGGATATGATCTGCTCGGTAATTTCCCCTGTATAATATTGCTGCAGTGCAGGTTTTACACCTTCCCAGGCAGCCGCTATCTGCGCCTGGTTGGCGATACCGGTAAACTGCCCGGCACTGTTTACCCTTATCTGCAATGGATACAATACTTTTCCGCATTGTTCTGCAAGTTTATCGATCATCTTTTCAGGCGCCTGGTTGTTGATATATACCTGTCCTTTATTGATTTCAAACAGGAACATGTCACCGGGCAATCTTTTAGAACAATTAACTGTTATTTCATAGCTGATCACCTGTTCTGTGCCTGCCAACTGAATAACATAGGTAACACCGTAAGTTCTGCTGAGATGTACCGGGTTAAACCGGAAAGAACGATTATTCATATCGGTATGGCTACTGTTTTTTTCTTCCTTCCGTAATCAGCTGTGCAACTGCCTTTCTTACATTTATTACGTAACTCCTGATACCCGCAGGAATACGGCTGGTATCCGCATCTATCTGGTACGAAAAACCAGGTCTGTTGTCAGCGAACCCGATATCCATTATTACTACGGGCTGCTCGCCACAATAGAGGCATCCCCAGCTATACGTGGTAGTGCCGGCGGTTAGCAGCAGGGACGGGATGGAGTCCAGTATAAAACGATTCTGCTGCCATTGTGCAGCAGATAACTGTTGTACAGATGAATCAATTTTCACACCGGTGGTATCCAGCCAGTAGCGTTCCAGGGCAGCAGATGTAATGCGGTATTTCACACGGATGCCGTTGGAAAAAACGCCAAAATGCACCCAGGCCACCTGTGTGGATGTGGACTTTGTTTGTGCCGGTAGTATATCCGTTACCGTTAGTATCAATAAAAGGGTAAGCAAACTGCCGCGCATACTAATAATTTAAAATTAAGCTCCGGTCCTGTCTCATAATATCCCACTGGAATTTGAAGAAAGAACGCATGTTGTCTTTGGCATTATAGGGGTTCAGGTTCCCGTTTGTTTGCCAGGTATAATCCATGATATTATCGGTATGCCCCTGGTAAAACGTATAAGGAGGCGGTTTAAGTCCGGCCATAGGCGCTCCTGCGCTGAATGTATGCTGAAGTCCCAGGGAGTGACCCGCTTCATGCAACAGCGTACGCCGTTGTTTCAGCCCGCTGAGGAATACCACAAAGGCATTTCCCCATACAAATTCTTTGATCACATCTCCGTTATCGGCGGCAGTGAGCCCATTAAAGTTTGCGGGCAGATCCGTGAGAAAAATATAGGTCCGTTTATTGGCATCGGCATTAATACGGCCACCATTGGGTTTGTGCTGCCCGTATCTTTCATACAGTTTAATAACATCTTCGAGAAACTGTTGTTCATTAAACGATGCAGATCCTCCCAATACATTGTTCCAGTAACTGGTAACGGTGCTATCGGTAAAAGGCAGTACCCCTGTTTCGAAAATAGTGTCTGTTTTAAGTTCAGCCCGGATGAGCGCCTGGTTATAGGAAGCTCTTTTGAACTGGTATTCCAGGTCTTTTACCAGCTGCTGATCGATGGAAGGAACGCTGTTGGCCTGTGTACCAACTTTCACCAGGATCAGCTCCATTTTTGGAATGATGTGATTGTTATACACCATCAGCTTACCCACTTCTTCTTTTTTGTTGCCCAGCTTTGCAAATACTTTTATTTCCTCATGCTGTTGCAGCGGGGCATTGGCATTTACCACGTTCACAGCTCCTTTCAGCGTATAGTATTTAACTTTTACACCGCCTGGCCGGTAGCGGGTTTGCAATCCGCTTCCCATTACTGCGGCAATATTTATTTTCTGCGGGGTGATTTTGAGATTTGGATTTTTTGATTCGAAGATGATCTCCGTACCATCACTGATCACTTCTTCTATTTCTTCCAGTTCGAGATCCAGCCGGGCGCCATCTTTATTCATGGAAGAACCATACTTAAACTGTTGCGAAGTGGTGTATGGGAACAGTGAAAGCCACGCGGGATAATAGTCCACGCCATATGGCTTTACAGGGTTCTTCACGTCTTTCAGGTATTCGCTTTTTGCTGCAGCTACATCGCTTACCAGTGGTACAATGCTGTTGCAGGGTTGGTTATTATTGTCGCGTTCAATGTAATTGATGGCGTAAATATATTCATCCCTTAGCCAGTCGAATCCATACTCTCCTTTGTACCCTGCCGGGCGCCTGAAGTGTACCAGGAATTTTTTCAGCTCCTTCTCTTTTGTTTCCGGGGCTTTATACTTGTCATAAATAATTTTTTCTGTGCTCCGTAATTTCACCTGGCTGGCGGCATTTAAACTGATATCTCCGTTGGTAGCATAGGTGGTTGACAGCTCAGAACTTTCAACAATTGATTTTGCTATTGAGATGATACTTCCCATCTGTGGTTGGTTATGTGGAGTTAAAACATTTTCGCTTTGTCGCCGCTTTTATTCACGATCTGCTTGGCGCTATGCATTTCAATATTTTCCTTGGTGCTGTTCATGCTTACTTTCTCCGCTGTTTTCTCAATGCTTTTAGCAGTGCGCTGAAGCGTATCATCGGCTACCTCCTTAATATTGGCAGCGAGCAGGCTGAAATCTTTCACCGCGGTTTGCGACAGGTTTTTACCGGCGCTCACCTGTATGTTTTCTTTTGCCGTAAAGCTGATGTTTTTTGCGTTGATCGTAATATTTTCCATAGCAGCGATGTTGATGCTTTGGGCGCTGGTATCCATCGTTACAATATTCCCGGATTTGTCTGTGATGGTAATACTTTCTGCACCGTCTGTATCATCCAGCTGGATCAGGTGGCCGCTGCGGGTTTTGATCACCTTCAGGTTATTCTGCGCATCACCGAACCCCGTTTTGGCGTTCCCGTTATACACGGTGCCAAGTACCACCGGCACTTCGGGATTACCGCCTTCGAAATCTACCCATACTTCTTCCCCCGTTTCCGGTATAAAGTAAAACCCTTTATCAGCACCTCCATGCGGGGACACTAACCGTAACCAGGGAGTGGATCCCTGTTGCTGCCATTGGAATTTTACCCGTACGCGGCCCAATCCTTTAGGGTCGTTATTATCTGTTACTACAGCGCTTTGCGCTTCACAGAAAGGGGTGCTATACAGGTC
This sequence comes from Chitinophaga sp., assembly GCF_035564935.1. Taxonomy (GTDB): domain Bacteria; phylum Bacteroidota; class Bacteroidia; order Chitinophagales; family Chitinophagaceae; genus Chitinophaga. The sequence continues at coordinate 6,921 of NZ_DATMTE010000318.1, forward strand.
TACCACCGGCATGGCGGCGGCAGCCGGGATAGCTTCAAACGTATTTTTATACAAACCGTTTTCCGTGCAGTAGTGCACAAGCTGTGTTACCACAAACTCGCCATGATGTTCATTGGAAAGTACCGATTCGTTCACGGTAATGATATCCCCGATACGCAGTGCGCTCTGCTGACTGGTGCCTTTGAGCACTGCCATCTGAGAAAGCCGTCCTTTTTTCTGCGCCTGCGTGTACTTGTCCAGCTGCGATTTTGCGCCAGTACCAAATGACTGGTTCAGTTTATACTGGGATGTTTTTTTATAAAGGCGTTCACTCACTTCTTTCAGATGACTCGTATATACGTCGGTGTTGCCGGACGGTACAGACAGGGTATCGTTGCTTACCGCCTGGTTTTGCCGGTAATCATATCCATGCAGGCGGCTGTTATTGGATTTCACGGTAAGATCAAGGTTAAACCCGATCAGGTCTACCTGGTGTGTAAGCGTTGTTTTCTGGGGCCGGTAATTTCCAAAGATCACCTTTTCTCCATCATAAAAAAACCACTCCCCAAAACGGGCCGCAAGCCGCTCTATAAACCGGTAAGTAGTTTCTTTATACTGTACAATATACTTCAGCGTATCTGAATGCGCCGGATCTACTGCAGGTGATTTGGCGTAAGGTCCGCATCCTTTCAGGGCTTCAGTTACTATGGCCGACAAATTTTTCTGCTCATAACATGCTATGCTTTCATCATCTTCCAGCAGGATAGTAACGCTATGTCCCTTGATCACACAAAAGCCGTGTGTACCATCACTTTCTTTTCCCATGCTAATACCATCAACGATACCGTTAAAATTCAGCGGCTTGTATACGGCATTTGATTCAACAGGTTTTACAGAGATAGATATTTCCTTGCCCAGAAATTCCTTACCGGCATTAAACAACCCTTTTCCCAGTTTTGTGAGCCAGTCGTACCCGATCATGATTTCAAAACTATGATGGCCATGGATGGTTTGATGCAAGGCAAGGGAATGAAAAGAAGTAAACTGATGATCACCAATAGTAAATGAGGTGTGCGTATACAATGACATTTCGCAGCTTTTACGGTTTTAAATATGGTTGTTATCTTTTTAACACTACAGGAATGATATTGGATAACTACTTCAAAAATTTGGAATTAATACCTGCTGTTGTTATTAATGGGTTAAAACACGCAACAACAGATAGACATGGTTCTATAATCAGGAACTAATATACAACAAGTGCCACAATTCCAATCACTCTCAAACAAAAAAATAACACCACCATGCAATGAAACAAAAGAGCTCTGCCGTTAAGTGACATAAACAGGACCCCTAATGTTTAGCATTGTAAGTACCTGCCTGTATCCCTCCCGGCACTCATTTCTGCCGTTACTTTTCATGTTTCTATCTTCCTGTGAAAAACATTCCGGCTGTAAAGTAACACTGCTTTGATCTGAATCCCTTAGCTATATCCGTTACCAGCTTCGCTATCCACGGGAATAACCACACCAGGGGTCAACTTATCTAGCGAAAAAACAACGGGTCTGAAAGCGGCTTTGTGATATAGTTCCTATCCGCGAAACATCCTAACAACATCATCTTCCTCAAAAAAAAATTGCAGACAGCAAGCAAGTATTATCGGTGTTAAAAAATCCTGGCAGCTGTTAAACGGGATATACCGCTACCTGGAAACAGGTATAAAAATAACCGGTTAACTATCGTGTGAATAAATACCACCTGTAATTTATCATGTAAACTTTATAAAATAACGATTAATTTAACCCCTCTTTCCAGAGCAAATGATACCCGGTCGGACCCGGTAAATTATATACAATTTTAAAACCGAAATAATGAATCTGAAAGGATGGATACTTGCCTGCATAGCCACCACAGCGGGCATAGCAGCAGCAGCGCAGGACTATAACCTGCACTCGCCCGATGGCAAAACAACTGTACGTATATCCGTAAAAGATAGTATACAGTACTCCTTGTTGTACAACGGGAAGCCGCTACTCCAACCTGCCACCATTAATGTAGCCACCTCTGTTAATCCCGGTGGCAAATGGAGAGTGGCTGGTACCAAAACATCGTCGGTAGCACAAACGCTTCAACCGGTGGTAAAACAAAAAAGCACGTTTATCGAAGACCATTATGCCCAGTTGCAGATCAATTTTAAAAACCATACCTCGCTGCAGTGGCGGGCATACAATAATGGTATTGCATGGCGCTGGCTTATCAGCAACAAAGGCAACTGGCAGGTAGTGAATGAACAGGCTGGTTTTGGCTTCCAGCCGAAAGACAGCGCCTGGTACCCGGTAGAAAGCGGGTTCTTTTCTCATAACGAACGTCTTTATAAAAAGCTGACAGTAGATAATATCCGCGGTCAGCAAAGCCTGGCCAGTCTCCCTGCACTGTTCAGCATAAATGGCACTAAAATACTGATCACAGAAACGGCCCTGCTGAACTATGCCGGCATGTGGCTGCAAGGCAATGGCAGCAGCACAGTGGAAGCGGTATTTCCTCATTACCCTATTGATAAAAAAATCACTTCAGACCGCGATGAAGAAGTAGTGAGCAGGGAAAACTTTATCGCCAAAAAAGATGGCCCCTCCCAGCTCCCCTGGCGTATTGTGATGATTGCACCGGAAGACAAAGACCTGCTGGTAAATGAACTACCCTATCAACTGGCGGAGCCCTCTGCGGGCGACTATAGCTGGGTGAAGCCTGGTAAGGCCATCTGGGACTGGTGGAATGATAATAATATTTACCAGGTAGATTTCCGTGCGGGCGTCAATACGGCCACGTACAAATACTACATCGACTTCGCCGCTAAATACAAACTGGAATACGTAGTGCTGGACGAAGGCTGGAGCGATACACGCAATCTCCTGAAAACGGTACCGGACATTGATATGGAGGAATTATCGCGCTATGCGGCGTCCAAAAATGTGGGCATCATCCTGTGGACAACCTGGCTGGCGCTGGATCAGCAGCTGGATGCAGCCATGGACCTCTTTGCCAAATGGCATATCAAAGGAATCAAAGTTGATTTCATGCAGCGCGACGACCAGCAAATGGTACAATATTATGAACGCGTAGCGAAAGCCGCTGCTGCACATAAAATGCTGGTCGACTTTCACGGCGCGCATAAACCTGCAGGGTTGCAGCGTACATACCCCAACGTTATTTCCTTTGAAGGCGTATACGGAATGGAACAAAGTAAAGGCGATCAAAGCAAATCCATTGCACCGGATCACAATGTTACCTTCCCGTTTATCCGTATGGCCGCAGGACCGGCAGATTATACGCCCGGCGCCATGCTGAATGCACAAAAGAGAGACTGGGCGCCTCATTTCAGTAATCCAATGAGTATCGGTACCCGTTGCCACCAGCTGGCCATGTATGTAGTATATGAAAGCCCGCTGCAAATGCTGGCCGATAACCCTACCCACTATTACAAAGAACCGGAATGTATGCAGTTCCTGCAGGCGGTTCCCAGCGTATGGGATACCACTATTGCCCTGCAGGCCAGCGTGGGCAATTATATACTTACCGCCCGCAAGGCAACCACGGGCGACTGGTACGTAGGCGGCATGACTAACTTCACACCGCGCACCCTAACGCTGGATTGCTCTTTCCTGCCGGAAGGCAACTATACCATGCATATCTGGAAAGATGGTATTAACGCCGACAGGAATGCACAGGATTACAAAATGGAAGAGATCACCGTAAATAATCATTCAAAAATACCTGTAGTGATGAACGTTGGTGGCGGATGGGCTGCGAGGATTATAAAGCAATAATAAAATAGCATTGCTGATAAATGAACCGCATTTGTCCGACGCGGATGTTGTCTGACTCAGGCAACATCCGCGCTATTCGTTTTCCTTAAATTGTTCCAGCACTTTTCCTATCTGCAACATATATTTTCCATAAGTTTCTTTGATCCAGGCTTCCATAATAGTGATTACAAACAGTATCAGGACCACAAATGCTACCGCTACTACGAGAGCAAATCCTTTGTGATCAATGGCCTTCGCCAATAAAGTAGCAATATCGCTGCTTTTATTGCTCACCGCATACATCACACCAATAACCATCGCAAAAGGACACAGCATATAGGTATAGGCCTTATACACTTCAATATTCAGCTTCGCCTCATAATATAAAGCATATAAATTGTCCTTTGAGCTAAGCGTATTTGTACCAAGACTTTTATAAAAAGTTCTGAACTTATAATAATACTGAACAGAGATAGCTATTACTACCAGGTATACGGCATAAAAAGGGATGATCATCACTGTATTCAGCGGGAAAAGTACTGGTAAAAAAGCGGTGAGCGCCAGGCAGGCAAGTTGTGCAAAAAACTCCAGCTGCATTGTTTTCCGAAGTTTTTCCACCGGCAGCTGCAACGTTTTCAACTGATCAACGCTGGAAGGAACCACTACTTTATCACCCTCGTTATCGTTATTCCATGCGGATTGTATATCATCAAAATTCATAGCCTTGTTTTTTAATGAGTTCTTTTAATTTGTCTTTTGCCCTGCTGAGTTTAATTCTTGCGTTTCCTTCGGAGATACCCAGGTTTTCCCCGATTTCTTTATGGGAATAATTTTCGAGATGAAGAAAAACGAGTGCCTTCTCTAATCTTTCCAGCTTTTGTACAGCCCTGTAAAAGTGCGACAGCTGCAACTCTTTGGCGGCTGTTACATTTTCTTCCATGGCAATGTGCTCAGGAACAGTGTTTGTAACGCTCATTTTTCTTTTTTCCTTTTTGAAGAACACCAGGGCGGTATTCAGCGCCACCCTGTACATCCAGGTAGAGAAACGGCTCTGATGCTGAAAGGAGTCATAAGATTTCCATAGCTGGTAAATGATT
>NZ_DATMTE010000319.1:0-2183 GCF_035564935.1 Chitinophaga sp.
GTCTGTCTGTCATGGGCAGTTTGTGCTGAACGGATCAGCAGCTAAGTCAAAGCTTTCCAAAGTTTATCTGTTCTATAACGATGACAAAGGTGTATATAGAACAGATAGTGCCGCCGTAAGGGATGGAAAATTCCGGTTCTCCGGTTCTCTAAAGGAGCCGCTTATTGCTACTTTAAGCAATGGCATGGAGTTGTATAGGTCTGCCAACGTTAGGTATGGAACGATTGTACTCGAACCCAAAAACATGAGTGTTGCCATAACTTCTGATAATTTTGAAGATATGAAGGTTACAGGTTCTGCATTGCAGGAGGAATACAATTTTGTAGACAAACCTGTGAAAGCTATCCGTAACAGGTGGAAAAACATCTTTGATACGCTGACCGCTGTCAATAAAAGGAGCAATGTTGAGTTCCAGGAATTGAAGAACTGGGTACTGGTACCCTATGAAACGGAGGTAGAAGAGGTGTATGCTGCGTTTTTTAAGAAATATCCGGCATCAATAATAACTGCCTATTTTCTGCGGGCAAAAACAAGTGAGTTATCAGAGGATTCGTTAAGAAAGATGTATAACAGGTTGACGCCACAGGCAAAGCAAAGTGCCAATGGGAAAGCGGTGCTGGTTGACCTGGAGAATAAAAAGAAAGGAGTACCCGGAGCCATGGCCGCGGATTTTGCTGCAACAGATATTAACGGTAAGCCATTGAAATTATCCGGTTTCAGAGGAAAGTATGTGCTCCTGGATTTTTGGGCAAGTTGGTGTGTACCATGTAGAAAAGGCAATCCCCATCTTATTAACTTATACAACCAGTATAAGGATAAGGGATTTGAAATTATTGGAATATCCGATGATGATCGTAAGGAAGAAGCCTGGCACAAGGCGGTTGAACAGGATAAGATCGGGATCTGGAAACATGTTCTGAGAGGATTGGATATGGAAAAGAGAATGAAAAATCTGCCTAATCCAAATGATATATCAGAGAAATACAATATCAGCTCTCTGCCAACAAAAATCCTGATAGATAAAAACGGGATGGTAATAGGACGGTATGGATCGGATGCTCCCGAGCTGGACCAGAAACTGGCTGAAATAATGCCGGGTGGCACGGCAAATGTGAAAGGGTTTATCCGTAACCTGAAGGATTCCGTAACATTTGTATGGAACGAGGAGAAAGGCAGCCAATTCGAAAAGGTACCGGTGGTGAACGAAAGGTTTAGCTGGCAGAAAAGCTTTGCAAGTCCGCAGAAAATTATGCTTTCCACTCCACAGCGTTATATGCAGTTTTTTATTGAAAACGGTAATATCAACATTGATGGCAGCGCAGACTCATTATACTTTAGTAACGTGACAGGATCCCGTTCCCAGGAAGAGTTTAAGAAGTATGAGGCATCCATTGAGCCGTTAAAAAATGAACAATATAAACTATACCCGGTACTGCGGAAAACTGAAGACAGGATCCGGAAAGGAGCGCTGGAAAAGAGTATTGATTCCATTTCCCTGGTTATTGACGAGCAGAGAAAAAACTACATTACGGGGCACTCATCCAGCCCGGTAAGCCTGAGTATAGTGGAAGACATGGCCGTTGTTGGCGATTATACCAAAGTAGCTCCTTTTTACCAGCTGCTGTCTCCGGAAGCCCGCCGGACAGACGTAGGACAGCGGTTATGGACAAGGCTTGAAGTACTGAAACGGAGAGCTCCGGGTGCGTTGGTGAAAGACTTCGCTATCCCATCTTTGAATGGTCAATCGGTACGCATCTCTGATTTTAAAGGAAAGTACCTGTTCATCGACTTCTGGGCAAGCTGGTGCGGGCCCTGCAGGGCTGAAAATCCGAATGTTCTGAGAGCTTATAATGATTTTAAAGAAAAGAACTTCACCGTTCTTGGTATTTCCGTCGACGAACAGGGTGATAAATGGAAAGAGGCGGTTGAAAAAGATAAGATGCCATGGACACAGGTTTCGGATTTAAAAGGGATGGCAAGCGAAGTGGCAAAGTATTATGGTATTTTGGCAATACCATCAACAATGCTCCTGGATCCGGAAGGACGGATTATTACAACAAACCTGCGTGGGGAAAAGCTGCACGAGGAACTGCGGAAGATATTGAAGTAACCTGGATTGCTATAACCAGGACGCGCCTCCCTGCAGAACTTCACAACCTCCTTTGGGGGAAACAGCTTCACCT
>NZ_DATMTE010000320.1:0-2234 GCF_035564935.1 Chitinophaga sp.
AACCGCCTAACAGGCGTAGGGCAACTGGAAAACACTATGAAGTACCGGGATGAGGAGAATGGTGGATTGGCATACTACATCAATGCCAGTGATCAAAAAGTTCCTTGGCAACATTCACAGGCAGCGCCGGCTCAATCCAAAGATGGAAAAGTATATCACGATGGCCTTATCCTACCTGGAGTTAAAGTAGATGATAATGGAAAATATGTCAATAATGACATTATGACGAGCGCGTCTTCATATTACGGTACTTATGCTAATGACCTTGCTACTTCTTTTCCACCGGACCGCTTGTTTGAAAACAACTACATTAAAGTTAGGGAAGCAGCCCTTTCCTATACATTGCCTGCATCGATGGCGAAAAAAATTAGAATGCAAAGACTTACCATTACTGCGGCTGCCCGAAATCTCTTCTACCTGTATAAATCCATCCCGAATATTGATCCGGAAGGCGCACTGGGTGCAGATGTATTTGTAGAAAATACCATCTATCCAACACAACGAACTTACTCTCTGGGATTAAATGTGGCTTTCTAATGTATAAAATGAAAAAGATGAAAAAAACATACTTATATATTATTCTACTGTCTGCCTCCTTCCTGGGTGCCTGTAAAAAAGACCTGGAAGATCGGTTCTATGACAAGGATAAACTCACCGGAGGTGGCACTGATATAGTGCCAGGGTTGTTCACTGATCTGCTCACAAACAACAAAATTTTTGCGCAGGATTATGGAGAATGGTATTACCTGCTAAATGGCGGGACCAGTATCACAGGGTATGAACAAGTAGCGCAGCGTTTCGTGTCTTATCGCTACGATTGGTTCTCCACCTATAAAGATCTGACCACCGGTAATGGCTTTGATGATTCTCCTATTAATGGGCAGCCATTTTTTCAGCATAGCTACACTCGTCTGAAAAACTATGAGGAAATCGTAAATACAGTAGCAGCCCGCGCAGGTCAGGATAAAACAGATGGAGATATTTATGTGAAACTGGCAAGTTTTATTAAATGTTACCAAAGCGCAAAACTGGTAGACTTTTTTAATGCTATTCCATACTCAGATGCCTTCCAGGGTTCTAAAGGCTCGGCTCAGTACTTATTCCCTAAATACGATGATCCCAAAACTGTTTATCAGTCTATTATCGCTGAATTGGGAACATTGGTAGATGAGCTGCCGGCTACTTTTTCGCAAATGTCCGCTTCCAGCCAGGAACTTTTTAAACAACAAGATATCGCTTTCAGTGGTGATATTAACAAATGGGTAGCTTTTATCAATTTTACCAGGCTGAAATTACTGGTAAGGATCGCCGGTGTAGAAGAAGCATACGCTAAACCGTTGATCCAGGCTGCATTGGCGAAGCCTTTACCACAAACAGACCTTTACTGGTTCTATTGGTATGATATCGTACCTACCGGTGGTGGAACATGGATCCGTGGTGTGTATGAAAATACCTTCGCCAGTTTTATCCCGAATATTATTATGAAAAGGCTGAATTATGGTACGCCTGCTTACCAGGAAGGCATTGACGATCCACGCTTACCGGTGCTGGCTATGCCAACAAAGTATATGGATTACCGCGGTGTATCTGCCAATATTGAAGAACAAACCGCGTTGTACGACGGGGGAGAAAGATATTATCCTTATGCAGATAATATCGCTTCCACGTTTTCTACAAATGCAAAATCAACTTATAACCATGCTACTTTCCACCAGAATGCGAAAATGCCCGTTTATATGAGTTCACTGGGAGAACAGGATCTGCTGCTGGCGGAAATTGCATTGAAAGGATTGGCTAACACAGGTAAGTCGGCTGAAGAGCATATCAAAGATGAAGTAACCCACTCCATTGCTTTCTGGTATACTATTAATCAGTTGAGCAACTATGCAAAAACGTTGATGACACCCGAGCAAACAGCTTTGGTATATCCTGGCAGACCTTCAGCAGCAGTGATCAGCGCATGGGGCGATGTAATTAAAGCCAAATTCGCCGCTGCTCCCACACAGGACGATAAAATGGAAATCCTGATGCAGCAGAAATATATCCATCTTAACCTTTACCAGCCTTACGAACTCTGGGCTGAGCTAAGAAGAACACGTCATCCGAAACTGGAACCGTTCACCTGGCATAGTTCTGTATGGAAACCAATGCCGGAGAGGGTCCGTTATCCAACTATCGAGCTGACAAATAACCCGGATAACTTCAAAAAAGTAGCCGGTGAAAATAATTTAACC
>NZ_DATMTE010000321.1:0-1841 GCF_035564935.1 Chitinophaga sp.
ACAAGATTTTTATTATCAGTTTGTTATGCGGATCTGGAGTGTGCTTGTTGTTAGCCTGTGTCAATAAAAAAAAGCATACCGCCCCAAAACAAAAACAGATTGTAGCAAACATCAGACAGTTGGACGAAGTGATCACCGAGAGTATCACCGAACGATTGTCGGCCCTGAAAGATAACGAAGGCGAACTGGAAGACAGTTTGCAGTCCTTCCGACCTTCAGCAATACAGGAATTTTATGGCGCTGATAAACCGGCAAGCCAGTGGTCAAAGAACGGGACCACCAACCCTGCTGCGGACTCCATGCTGTATATGATCCAGCATGCGGAAGACGTGGGGCTGCTACCCGCGCAGTATCATGAACCGGCGCTCACCGCCGCATGGGAACAGATCAGCAGCGATGCCACCGCGAAAAAAGATGCTGCCCTGTGGGCAAAAGTGGATATGCTGATGACAGACGCTTTCATGAAAATGGCGTCGGACCTGCGTTACGGCGTTGCTCCCCGTGATAGCGTTACCCTCAGAAAGGATTCAGCGTTTACGGATGAACAACTCATCGCACAGTTGCGGCAGGCGCTCGAAGAAAAAAATGTGACAGCTATCCTGCATTCACTGGAGCCTACCCACGAAGGATACCTCGCCCTGAAGGAAGGTATTCAAACATTCAAAGCCAAATATGCGGACTACCATTGGGATACATTACCGCTTAACTATACGGATACACTGGGTTTCCGCCAGTTGGTGTTCAACCGTCTTGTACAAAGCGGGCATCTTGACACCACCGGCCGCGAGCTGGATTCCGCACTGCTAAAAACAGGTGTAAAAGCATTCCAGAAAGAGTTTAATATCTATCCCGATGGCGTAGCAGGAAAAAGAACGGTGATGGCCATGAACCGTTCTGCGCACGACTGGATCATGCAGGCGGCTGTAAACCTCGACCGCTGGCGCAAGCTGCCGGATACGCTGCCTTCCAGGTACATTCTTGTGAACTTACCGGGCTATAACCTGAAAGTGGTGGATAGCGGGGAAGTGGTGCTGGAATCCCGTGTAATTGTGGGTACGCCGCGCACACGTACGCCGCTGCTCAATTCGTATATGACCAATTTTATGATGTTCCCTTACTGGCGGGTACCTTATAGTATTGTATTTAAAGAAATGCTGCCGGCCATAAAAAAGGATGTTGGTTATCTCGCTAAGAAAAATCTGGAAGTAATTGATAAGGATGGTAATGCAGTGGATCCTTATACCATCGATTGGTCAAAGCTTGGTAAAGGGCATTTCCCCTATGTGCTTCGCCAGATGGATGGAATCGACAATTCACTGGGCGTCATGAAATTCAACTTCAGGAATAAATACAGTGTATATCTCCATGATACCAACAACCGCGGATTGTTTAAGAACTCCATGCGGGCCATGAGTCATGGTTGCGTGCGGGTGCAGCAATGGGACAGCCTGGCGCAGTACCTGGTGCGGGCCGATAGCTTGAGGCACAGCGGCGACAGCATCCGGGTATGGCTGGCACGCGAAGAAAAAAGACAGATAGATCTGCCTAAACATATTCCCATCTATCTCCGGTATTTTACGGCAGAAGGAAAAAACGGGGATCTTGTTTTCTATGATGATATTTATGGAGAAGATAGAATATTACGAAAGAAGATGAAGCTATAAAGTTTCTATCTTACAAAATAAAAAAGCATCGGAATGATATTATTCCGATGCTTTTTTTATAGCGGGTAAATTAAGCCAGTTTCGCTTTCAGCGCGGTATCCAGCGCTTCCAGGAACTCTTCAGTGTACAGGTAATGTTTACCATGTTCTACTTTATTTCCATGGATACAAACAGCCA
>NZ_DATMTE010000322.1:0-6520 GCF_035564935.1 Chitinophaga sp.
CAACACTTTTCTGCAGGACTGGGTGTACGTGTATCCAATCTTGCACTGGATATCGCCTACCAATTGCCCACCGGCGAAAGTTTAATACAGAAAAGAACCCTGAAGTTCTCGCTGGTTTATAACATAGGCGGTACCCGGGACGAAGCAATACAACCATAAACTGATCCATTATTCAGCCACTCATCTGCTAAAATACCCAACATGAAAAACGAATCTATAACATCCAATATGAAATCACCGATTATACTCGCATTTCTTTTGTTTGCAGGGTTCATACCCGGCGTTTTTGCACAGGAATCTGTTAAACCGGAAAATACCGGTGGTAACACAGGAAAAGTAAGGGATGCCCTATTTCCTACATTCCAGAAAGACATTGCCGATCTGAATAAAAGATCGGCTCCTTCTGCAACCGACCGTGCGGCGGTGTCGAAAGACGCAAAAACACGTCTTTTTACCAATTACCAGGCACAGCGCAGTAATTCCAATTCCCTGAAACGGTCGCGCGTCTCCCAAAGCAAAACAAAGCCTTTACCGTCTGACAGTGCTGCAGTAGCACGGCCGGATAACCAGGCTGGCAAACAGCCTGCTCCCATACCTAACCAAGACGGCGGAGCATCACCCAAACCAAAAAAGAATTAAGCGCATCGTAAACCAACACAAAAATGATTATTATGAAAAAGATATGCTACCTAACCTTCCTGTTGTTAACGGTATCATTTCATATTGTACGGGCACAAAGCGGGTTAACCGGAACCAATTACCAGGCAATAGCCCGCAATACAAATGGAACAGTACTCAGCAATCAATCCTTAACGGTGCGTTTTTCTATTTTGGGAGGTTCTGCAGCGGGCCCTGTACAATACCAGGAAACGCATAGCACCACTACCAATACACTGGGCCTGTTTACTTTACAGATAGGTAAGGGCACTCCCTTAACCGGTACTTACAGTGGTGTTCCGTGGGCAAATGCCAACCAATATCTGAAAGTAGAAGTATCTATAAACGGGGGCAACTTTAATGAACTGGGCACCTCCCAGTTAATGAGCGTACCCTATGCATTGTATGCCGCCAACGGCAATCCTGGTCCTGCCGGAGCAACAGGTCCTGCTGGCCCCAAGGGTGACCCGGGCGCCGTAGGACCAGTAGGCCCCATTGGACCAGCAGGGGCAACAGGGCCCGCCGGCGCTAAAGGAGATCCGGGTGTAGCAGGGCCTGTTGGACCTGTTGGACCGGTTGGTCCTGCAGGCGCTAAGGGAGACCCCGGTGTGGCTGGCCCTGCAGGACCGGTTGGACCAATAGGACCTGTTGGACCGGCAGGCGCTAAGGGCGATCCGGGTGTAGCCGGACCTGCAGGACCCGTTGGACCAGTAGGACCGATCGGACCCGCAGGACCCGCAGGACCACAAGGAATCCAGGGTGATCCTGGCGTTGCAGGTCCACAGGGCGTTCCCGGAGTACCCGGACCAGTTGGCCCTGCAGGACCGGTTGGACCTATAGGACCTGCAGGACCACAGGGACCTGCAGGCGATATCAATGGGGTAGCTGCCGGCGGCGATTTGACGGGTACTTATCCCAACCCCCTGATAGGAGATGGAAAAGTAACACTGGCGAAAATTGCACCTGGAGTGATTCCCACTACCCTTCCTCCCAATGGCCCTGCCGGAGGAGACCTTTCTGGCACTTATCCCAACCCTGTTGTACAGGGATTACAAGGCAAGCCCTTGAGTAATGTAGCCCCTGCAGCAGGTCAGCTGCTTAAATTTGATGGCGCACAATGGGTGGCTGGCGCACCTCCGGGAGGTGGCCTTACCCTGCCTTTTGTTGCCACAGAAAATAATGCTTCCACACTTTTCAGCATTACCAATAATGGCGACGGCACCTCTATAGAAGGGGCTAATAATACTACCACCTCTAATATTGCAGCTGTAAGGGGTATTGTCAACTCTACTTCGCCAGGTGGATTTTCCAGCGGCGTGAGGGGTATCAATAATGGTACCGGTGGCTTAGGCGTGGGTGTTTATGGCTCCCAGAACGGATCCGGTTGGGGAGTGTATGGTACTACACCCAATGGGCTTGGCGTATATGGTAACGCCACTGCCAATGGAACTGGCGTGTATGCCAACAGTAATACAGGTACCGGGCTTACCGCTACCAGTAACAATGGTATTCCGGCGAGTGTTTCAATTTTTAACAATGCTAATAACAATAATGCGCTGGTTGTTAATTCAGTGGGAAATGGTACGGTGGTGAATGTGACTACAACTGGCAACGGCGCCGGAGTACGAAGCAGCACTGCTGCCGGATTTGGTGTTCATGGCATTACCAGCGCCCAAACATCGGCCGGTGTTGTAGGCGATAATAATGGCGGTGGTGAAGCTGTTGTTGGCAGAACCACCAGTGATATTGCAGGATCTGTGGTGGGCCGGAATGATGGCGGTGGCTATGGCGTGCGTGGATTTATTGCTACCAACACCAGTGGTACAGGAATAGGCGTTTTAGGCCAGGTAGGTTTAAACAACAGTACAGGTAGAGCCGGTCGTTTTGAGAACTTCAACCAGACTAATACCACAGGAAATACACTGGAAGTAGAAAGCAACGGTAATGGTAATATCCCTGATAATACACAGGGTAATGCGTCTTCGTTCCTGCTGGACAATACCAACAGTGTTGGAGCTGCCGTAAGGGCCGAGGTAAATACCATTTTTGGCAACTTTGGCGCCGCAGGTGTATTTGGAGTTTCTTCCGGTACCGGTGGCCGCGCCGGCTTGTTCTATGCTTCTAACCCGGCGGGTAATGGCGCATCACTGATTGCACTCACAGATGGTAATGGTAATGCCATTACCGCCAACGCGGGCAAAGATGGCAATGGTGTAGAAACCAATATTGATGGTGCAGGTAACGCCCTGTATGCCTGGGTACCCACTTTTTCTACCGGCCGGGCCGGCAGATTTGAAATTTTTAATGAAGACAATGATAATGACGTTATCACTGTTAAAACGATAGGTAATGGCATTGCCGGTAATTTTTTTGTAGACAAAACAATAGGTACTTCCCCGGCCGTTAAAGGAGAAGTAAACTCCAAGTTTGCCAATTTTGGTACAGCAGGTATATACGGTGTGTCATCAGGTACCGGTGGATACGCCGGTTTGTTTTATTCCTCTAATCCTGCAGGAAACGGCCCGGCCATACTCGCCCTGACGGAAGGCAGTGGTAATGGTTTAACTGCCAATGCAGGTGGCACCGGCGATGGAGTGGAAGCTTCATGCGATGGAAGCGGGAATGCCATTTCAGGGTTTGTACCCAATTTCGGAACAGGTAAAGCTGGCAGGTTTGCCAATTTTAATAGTGCCAACGGCCAACCGGTGGTACACATTACCAATGCGGGTACCGGCAATGGTATGCTCATTAATCACCAGGGACCATCCGGAAGCATTGCAGTATTCCAGAGTGCCAGTGCGAATGTAGCCCGTATCAATAAAGCAGGCAGGGGCTTCTTTAACGGTGGTACACAAAACAGTGGTGCAGATGTGGCCGAATCATTTGCAGTATCCGGCGAGCGTAACGCTTACGAAGCGGGGGATGTACTGGTAATTTCTACTCATACCGACCGGATGGTGGAAAAATCTTCCGAAGCCTATTCCACGCTGGTAGCAGGTGTATTTGCCACCAAGCCAGGGGTATTATTGACCGAAAAGGATATTGATGCGGACTTAGACGCGGAAGTGCCCATGGGAGTAATAGGGGTAATTCCTACTAAGGTATGCGACGAAAATGGCGTTATCCATCGCGGTGATCTGCTGGTTACTTCCAGCAAGGCCGGTTATGCGATGAAAGCGGATATAAATAAAGTGAAACCTGGCCAGGTGCTTGGCAAGGCGTTGCAAGAGTTCAATGGTACCGAAGGTAAGATCAAAGTGCTGGTGAATGTAAAATAAGTGGTCCTGAATATGGCGAAAGGCGGGCATCTGCGGATGTCCGCCTTTTTTTGTGTGGAATTTGGCCGGGGGTACGGGACCTGCAAACTTCTGAAAATTCCATCGGCCCCGAGGCGGGCAATATAGAGCCTGTATAATCAGTTAGTGGTAACGGTTCAGCTGGATGAACATCAGTACCTATCAACACAAAAAGGCAAACAGCTCCGGAAGGAACTGTTTGCCAAATATATTGAGTTGCCTGTGAGGGCTATAACTAGATTCTGAAGTGAGAGAAAGCTTTGTTCGCTTCTGCCATACGGTGAGTATCTTCTTTCTTCTTGAATGCTGCGCCTTCACCTTTACTTGCTGCTACGATTTCGTTTGCGAGCTTATCAGCCATGCTCTTACCGTTTCTTTCGCCGGCGTAGCGTACTAACCATTTGATGCTCAGGGATATCTTTCTATCAGGACGAACTTCCGCAGGGATCTGGAAAGTAGCACCACCAATACGGCGGCTTCTAACTTCCACACCAGGAGTAACGTTAGCTAATGCTTTTCTCCAAACCTCATAACCGTTTTCACCGGTCATGGTGCTTACCTTATCCACAGCATCGTAGAAAATTTTATAGGCAATGCTCTTTTTTCCTTGTTCCATTACGTTATTAACAAAGCGGGTTACCAGCTTGTCATTGAACCGAGGATCCGGAGCCAGAGGCAATTTCTTTGCAGCTTGCTTTCTCATTTATTGAAAATTACGACTATTTATAATTATTATTTTTTAGCCTTTTCCTTCTTAGTACCATATTTGGAACGGCTCTGCTTTCTGTCTTTCACACCTGCAGTATCCAGGGAACCGCGAACGATGTGGTAACGAACACCTGGTAAATCTTTTACCCTTCCACCACGGATCAGTACGATAGAGTGCTCCTGCAAGTTGTGACCTTCACCAGGGATATAGGCAATCACCTCAACTTTGTTGGTTAAACGCACTTTCGCTACTTTACGCAGAGCGGAGTTCGGTTTCTTAGGCGTGGTAGTGTATACACGAGTACAAACACCACGACGCTGAGGGCAGCTATCTAATGCCCTGGACTTAGACTTAGCCCGGATAATTTCTCTTCCTTTTCTTACTAATTGTTGTATAGTAGGCATTCTTTACCTAGTTTTTTATGTCGGTTTACAATGACATCCAAATTCCCCACAAAGGGATTTTGGGACGGCAAAGGTAAAACTATATGTGTGAATAACAAAATTGTTTCGAAAATATTTTTGCCGGAATGATCTCCTGGTATAAACAGGGAAAGGTCTTATTATTCTGGTAGCAGCTCAGGATTACCAAAAACCGGATTGCAAAGGTATGATATCCGTTAGAAACTACCATAAAAAAACAGGACCTTTTTATTGGTCCTGTTCTTATATTGCTAATAATATATAAGCTACTTATTTTCTGTCTATTACATAGTTCCAGTGCCGGATATCGGTAGTGCGGCCGGTCCGGATATCATCCAGCCGCCGGATTACTTCCGCACCAACCTCATATTTGCTAGTATCCAGTTTAATCTGTGTTTCGAGGTAGTCCAGCTGCTCCACGTATGCAACGCTGGAAGCGGTGCCAGTGCCGAATACCTCCCGGAGCGTACCATTTTTATAAGCAGCTACCACTTCATCAATGGAAATGGGTCTTTCTTCCACTTTAAGCCCCATATCGGCCAATACGTCCATAACGCTGGCGCGGGTTACCCCCTCCAGGATGGTGCCCTGGGTAAGGTCCGGCGTGATGGCTGTATTGCCGATGATGGCGAAAACATTCATGGTACCACACTCCTGCAGGTATTTATGCTCGTAGCCATCTACCCACAGGATCTGGTCGTAGCCCTGCTTTTTAGCCTGCATGGTTGGATACATGGTACCGCCGTAGTTACCTGCAGCTTTGGCATAACCAACACCGCCGGGGAAAGCGCGTACATATTTATCCTGCACCAGTAACTTGATAGGTTTATTAAAATAGGCGCCGGAAGGCGAATTAATAATAGCAAATTTATAAGTATCAGATGGACGCACGCCTATAAACTCATCTGCAGCAATCATAAAAGGACGGAGATAAAGGGAACAACCCTTACCGGTAGGCACCCAGTTGCGGTCCAGATCAATCAGCAGATCCAGTCCGCCTATAAATAGCCACTCCGGTACCTGTGGCATTCCCATTCTTTCGGCAGAGGCGTTAAAGCGTTTGTAGTTATCATAAGGCCGGAAAATCATCGGGTGGCCTTCCGGGTCTTTGTAGGCTTTGATTCCTTCAAAGATGGCCTGCCCGTAGTGCCAGGCAGCGTTTGAAGGGCTTACAGACAGGTGCTGGAAAGGCAGGATCTCCGCATTTTTCCATTCTTTGCCGTCAAAATCGGCTATCAGCATATGGTCGGCATACATTTTACCGAATACCAGATTGTTGAAATCAACCTCACTCAACCTGCTTTGCGTAGTTTTGGTGACCTTGATCTTCTGAAGTGCCTCTTCCTTAACTGTTGATTTATCTACCATCATGGTTAATCAATTTTATCTCGATATTTTTACATTTTAATCGCTGTGCCACCGGCCCCGTCCCGGGA
>NZ_DATMTE010000323.1:0-2539 GCF_035564935.1 Chitinophaga sp.
TTTGAATAGTTTACTGAAAGATTGCGGATGCTCAAATCCCAGTTCATAGGCAATTTCGCTGACAGATAAATCGGTGGTCGATAACTTCTCTTTGGCTTTTTCAATCAGCTTTTCATGAATATGTTGTTGCGCCGTTTGACCGGTCAATACCTTTAACAGGTTGCTCAGGTACTTGGGCGAAACGTTCAATGATTGTGCAATGTATTGCACAGTGGGCAATCCTTTCAGGGCCAGGTCGTCGTCTTTGAAATAATCAGACAGCAGGTTCTCCAGCCGGTTTAAAATTTTATGATTGGTGATTTTCCTGGTGATGAACTGGCGGTGATAGAACCGTTCCGAATAATTAAGCAGCGTTTCTATTTGTGAAATGATGATCTGCTGGCTGAAATGATCGATATTGGAATGGTATTCCTGCCGGATGGTTTGGATAATATTATTGATGATCGATTCCTCCTTATCAGAGAGGAACAATGCCTCGTTTACCGAGTAATCAAAGTATTCGTATTGTTGAATAGTTTTCGCCAGGGAAGTATTCCATAAAAAGTCGGGGTGGATCAGCAGCATCCATCCGGAACGTTCTGCCGTGGCGTTGGGCTCCGGTTCTATTCTGAATACCTGGTTAGGCGAAATAAAAAACATTACGCCTTCATCAAAATCGTATTCCTGCTGCCCGTATCTCATTTTAGCATTCATGCCCCGTTTAATGGAAATCTGGTAAAAGTCGAACACCCAATTAACGCTGCTAATATCAGGCGGGCGTTTCACGTCTGCATAATCCACCACGCTGATCAAGGGGTGTTCCGGCTTTGGCAAATCCCGGAGCTGATGGAATTGGCTGATGGTTTTAACCCTTTGCGTTTTTATATTCGGCATGTTTTTAATATTAATAGTCCACTAAAGTTACATCAATAATTGCTCACAAATGGCGCTGATGCGCCCATGCATCATGGCGCCATTTGCGGGCAATTGGGAGAAATTATGCTTTATTAAACGTGTTGCCAGAAAATGTACAAAGCTTAGTTCCATGCTTAAATCAGATGGATTCTGCAGCACTGAAAGCGGCGGCAAAATCCTTTGCAAAATCCTTCACCTTCACTTTACCTAAAACGGGTTGGTGGCGGTAGTAATCTTCATACAGTACACCGCTGCCCTGGCTTGCCTGCATTTCCACGAAACCGTTAGCCACCTGCGCATTCATCCCGGCAGCCAGCCAGCTGCCCAGCAGCTTTGCATCGGGGATCACTTCCCATTTCAGGCCGGGCATTCCGATGGCTTCACCCAAAGCGGCTGCTATTTCGTTTGGTGAAACTTCATCACTGGCAATATAGCGGATGGTTCTGCCGGCAAAGGGTGTTTCCATTTCTTCGGCAACAACGGCAGCTATATCCAGTGGCGATACCCAGGGTTCTTTTTTATCGCCACCATAATTTGAAATGATGGTTCCCTGTGCCTTGATGTTCCGGATCAGTGCGAACGTATTGGTATAAAAGCCAACAGGGCGCATGAACTTAATGGAAACATCATCCGGCAATTGCTTCAGGATAGTTTCCACATTGTAGTGAAAAACAAGGATACCATTTCCCTCACTCATGTGTGCGCCAATGCTGCTGAGATGCACTACTCGTTTCACACCCGACTGCTCTACCGCCTGTTTATAATTACGGCCAATCCGGCTGATGGCATCGATGAAGTCAACTTCCGGGTCAAAGAAGCCGCCCGCCGCGTCTAATGTTTCCATCAGGTAAACGATATCTGCTCCTTTAAAGGTGGCAGATAAAAAGCCGGCGTCTTCTATAGTGCCGATGGCAGCCTTTGCCCCAAATGATTCGATTTCTTTTTGTCTTTCGGGGCTGCTGCTGATAACGGTCACTGAATGCCCTTTCTCCACCAGCTCTTTTGTGAGTGGTTTCCCAATGTTGCCCAATGAGCCTGTAAGTACAATATTCATATGTGATTCTTTTGTTGATGCAAAAATCCACCGGAATCACAAAAGGGATGTAGCCTAAAGGCGCATTGTTGTAGTCAAAAGGAACAGGCTGGCAGTGGTAATTTATACGGATGATCCGGCGCTTTGTCTACTGCTTTACCATTGTAAACGTTAGCTTATCCCCTTCCACCAATGAATTTTCTACATAATAGACCATGGTTTTACAGTCGTAGCTGGCTACCGTACCGTTTAAAGTGCCATCGCTGGTCAGGATATTCCCTTTAACCAGCCAGGAGCCGTGATCCGTTCCGGAGGGTGAACAAACGGTGCCTGCATCATTATAATCATAGGTACCGTCACTTTTCAATGTAAGGATGTCGTCCTTTTCACAGTCCTCCATAGTAGCCAGGTAATCCACCGGCGCCGCTGTGGCACTTGCCTTATACTGCAAAGCCGTTAGTTTATAGGAGCCTGAAAGCCCGGTCATGCTGATACTGCAGCCTGCGGGTTCGTTGTTTTCTTCTTTTTTACAGGAATACAGGAGGCTGCCGGCTGCGATGGTCAGTAATACCCATGTCATAGTAAATGTTCTCATATGTTTCATTTGATGAT
>NZ_DATMTE010000324.1:0-5234 GCF_035564935.1 Chitinophaga sp.
GAAAGAAAATTATTACGTATTTTCAGGGTATGCCGGTTCACCACCCGTTGATTTTACTACGCATTTACACTGCGTTTCGGGGATATATCTTACACCTGATTCTTAATGACCATTAATTTCTACCTTATGACTGAGTTTAAATTCTGGCAGATTATTGAAGAAGCGTGGGCAGCATCACCTGCTTTACTGGATATGCGCAATACGGCCCTGAAAACCAACGACGCCATATTGATCGAAGACCTGACCGGCGAAGTTTACGGCGCTATCACCAATAATATCCGGGATATCCTGTTGCAACTGGATAAGGAGGCACTAACAGGGTTTAATCATATCATGGAAGAGAAATTATTTCAGATCGACCGGGAAGATATTCATGCCTACACAGACGGATCCGACGATGGCTTTCTCTATTGCAGGTGTTTTATTGTAGGAATGGGAAAGGATTATTATGAGATGATCAGCGAAAATCCATCAAAAGCCACCTGCGATGCAGAAGCAGAAATAGTAGGATTTATCGGGTATATTGTGTACCAGGAATTATTTGGAGAGGAATTTGAGAGATACACAAGGCATAGCATCGAAACCAGCTCCAATACCGGTGGATGGAGTAAAGCCTAGATTTAAACAACCTATCTTGTTATGAATGGAAAAACCTGTAATATAAATATTCATCGTGCACATGCACGCGCTGTAGCCCTGATTGCGGAAGACTTTTTCTGGAACCCAACCGATCAACTGGCGCCCTTCGGATCGGATGAAGGAGATACAGGTCTGATCCTGTTCCGGGAATGGCGGCGCGAACACCCCGCCACACCCACCATTGAATATCTGAAAAAGACCATTGAATCAACAGGAGAAATGGCGCTTGAAGATTATAATGAAACCCTGCTGGACAGGGACCTGATCATACAAATGAAAGAAGATCCGGCATTTGATGATTACCGGTTTATTTTTACATTAGATGTTTTATTGATTGCTGCAGGATTCGGACAACTGGCAGACGAAGGTATCATTGAAGCCGCTAATAAGCCGGTGATCAACACCGCACTGGAACGGCAGATAGCCTGGGCGCAGCTAACAGAAAGCTGCTCCTATGCGGAACAGCATATCGGCTACCTGAATATCCTGAAACAGGTATTGGAAGAGGCATAGCAGCATTACACCGTTACTTATGATTACACTGAACGATAAAACATACACCTGCCCGGTAGATGTAACCCTCGGATTTATTGGCGGCAAATGGAAACTACTGATCCTGTTCCACCTGCATTATTTTACAAAAAGAAGCTACGCCGAAATCAGGGATAACCTGCCGGGTATCTCGGAAAAAATGCTCAGTCAGCAACTGAAAGAACTGGAACGCGATAAACTGATCGAAAAAAATATCCTCTCTGCCAAACCATATCGCGTGGAATACTTCTTAACAGCAGAAGGAAAATCACTCAGCCCTCTCTATGAATTTGTCAGTGAATGGGGAATTGCCTATCTCAAAAAACATGGTATCGATTATATCCAGGATCAGCATCTTTACAAATAACAAAAGGAACGCTATTTTTAGATAACTTCCAAGGGCTCATACACTCCCTTTTGAAAAATATTAACGGCAACCCATTCCCGTCTGAATAATATTTAACACGCAATACACTCCCTTTTGTCAGCCGCTAAACCAGACCTATAGCCACTCCCGGCATTCTTCGTATTTTAGTGAAAAACAACTGCAATGGCAAAACAAACAGGATTACTCACTTTCACCGGTAAACTGGGTAATATAATCGGCTACCGGAGAAATGGGAAGTACTTCATGCGCGCCATGCCGGAAAAAGTAACACAAACTATAGCTACCAGGCAAGCCGCCCGGAACTTTGGCGTTGCCAGCAGGAAAGGGAAACTGATCCGTCGCGTTGTTACGCCTCATCTTAATGTAAAAGACAGTTCCCTGGTAAACCGGTTGAACAAAGCACTGGTACAGGCAGGAGGCAACTGTCTGCAAGGGCTCAAAGGATTCCGGTTTAACAGGTACGCCGCAACAGATCAATTCTTCAGTGAGCAACCCGCTATCACATCAAAAGGGTCACTTATAATACCAGCGCAGCTTTTACCTGTAACAGGAACAGCCACACAGCTGGAAGTTAAATTTATAGCCGCAAGGATAAATATTAAAGAGCAACGTATTGTCTGCAGCACTTCTTCCTCCATTATTATCGACCTTAATGCACCTTTCAATGGCGCCGAACTGGAAGCTCCTGTGCCGGGAACCGGAACACTAATACTGGTGCTGCAAACAAGAGCGTATAACGGCCATGAAGCAACAGGAAACCGCCGCTTCATGGCAGCAGATATCATGGGCATCATCCCGTTCCGCCCATCAAAGAAAAAACAATCCAAAATCAATAATATTAACAGCTTCCATACGCTTCTTTACAACATCCCGCACAACAATTTCCCCGTACCCTCAAAAGGCCATGTAAATGGCAGCAACACCGGTCCCACCATGATGCCCGCCGCGGAACGGCAACGGGAATGAGTTTCTGACGCCGCCTGCAATCTGCAGGTAAGCGGTAAACCATAATTTGATGCGTGTCATACCAAAGGAAGTAAATATTTCCTCTTTCTCAAGACTACTGATCATTAGGGGAGCCTTCCCTGTGGACCACTATGTTCGCCAATATAAATCGCATCATTTTTGTAGGGAACAACGATACATTTTGTAAAAAAAACAAGGTAATGATATCACAAACGAAGAGATCTGTACATAAAAAGTCATTGTTCCATTCCCAATAGTAATAAATATCATCCTTACATCAAGTCCACCTTTACTGCATGCAGGTAGTATTTCCCAGGTATTCCCAAATCATATTCAAAGCATGCCCCAAAGTATTTTCCAGGCATCCCCAAAGCATACCGGCAGTAGGTGCTACCCGCCAGCCATATATTTCACACATACCCAAACTGGGTGACCCCGCTTAATTACTGCGTTTGTTTCCTTATCTTAAGAAAACAAATGTTACGTTATGAAAAAACTACTCCTGTTATTTACGTTATGCTGTTCCTTCCTGGGTATTCTCAGGGCGGAAGACTCACCAATTGGCGCCTGGAAATCCACCTCGGGAGAGGTAACCAGTGTGTTGCTTATTACCTCCACCTGGTTTACCGTTACAGACTATGATAGTCAGCGCTTCATCAGCTCATATGGCGGTTCCTGGAAACAGGCCGGCGATGCGCAGGTAGATGTAACCATCCATTTCAATACTGCCAATGCATCGCAGGTAGGGAAAAACAGTACTGTACCTGTAGGCATGGAGAACGGGCAGCTGATCACCAATGGCCCTGACGGCAAAAAACAGGAATGGACCCGTATCGATGATGGAAATGCTCCGCTTGCCGGCAGCTGGCAAATCACTTCGCGGGAAAGGGATGGTAAAATGACAGCTATCCCCAACGGCGCCAGGCGCACCATGAAGATCCTTACAGCTACCCGCTTTCAATGGGTGGCCATTAACCAGGAAACAGGGGAGTTCTTTGGCTCCGGCGGAGGAACCTATACTTTTGAAAACGGCACCTACACAGAGAAAATAGCGTTCTTTTCACGCGACAGTTCCCGCGTAGGTGCATCACTGTCTTTTAAAGGCAGTGTAAATGGCAACAACTGGGATCATAGCGGCAAAAGCTCAAAAGGGGATCCCATTCATGAAATATGGACCAGGGAGTAAATCGTGATCTTTATAGAAGTTTGGAATTTACTTACCACCCTATGCCATAATCTTCACCATGATTACTGCTGCCGCCCCATAAGCTGCCATGCTTACGATCTATGTAAATGGCGTTTATGGGGCCGCTGGTACGCTCCCCAAAGGTAAGATGGTAGCCCATTTGTTCGAGGGCTTTCCGCGTTTGTTCGGTGGTGTTGTTATTGAGCAGGATGCTTCCCGGACGGGGCTCCCTGTCCCGGATAGTAGTACCGCCTAATGATAACCACAGCTGGTTGGTATTAATATTTGCTGCTTCGGATGCCTGTTGTACGGTCATTCCAAATTCCACTACATTCAGGAAAAACTGCAACAGGTTCTGGTCCTGCGTATCGCCGCCCTGCACACCGAACGCAAGGAAAGGTTTGCCGTCTTTCAAAGCCATGGATGGTGTTAGCGTTACCCGCGGGCGTTTGCCGGGAGCAATCACATTAAAAGGACATATCGCAGAATCCAGCACAAAACTTTGTGCACGCTGGCTCATGCCGATGCCTGTTTTACCGGCAATACAGGCGGGAAGCCAGCCACCGCTGGGCGTGATGGATACAACCCATCCATCTTTATCCGCTGCTTCCACGCTGGTAGTGCCGCGCCACAGCCGGTCCATATAAGCGCTGTCCGGTGTATTGGCGGCGTACAGCTGGTTTACATCGCTGCCTGGCAGCATTGCGTTAGTGGCATATGCCTGGCTGGCGCCGCTGTTTACAGGCATCACATTTGCGGCATATGCCTGCTTCACATCGCCTTGCGGCAATACCATAGTAGCATCATGTTTGGGAACAAAGCCACCGGGCTTGCGGCCGCTCGTAGTATCCTGCAACAATCTCCGCTCCTGTAACAGGTGCAGGTAAGGATTGGTTTTACCCATGAACGGATACGGATCGCCCGGCCCTGCAGTTGCATCATTTTGCGTAAGATGGATCTGTTTTGCCCTTGCCTTTGCATATTCCTTGCTCAATAACCCTTTAATAGCCCGATTGGTATTGAACGCAGGATCGCCATAATAAAAATCACGGTCTGCAAAAGTGAGGTTCATGGTTTGGTATAATGTATGAATATATTTGGTAGAATTATATCCCATTGATTTCAGGTCGAAATTCTCCAGGATATTCAGGCTTTGCAACAGCATAGGGCCTTGCGTCCATTCCTGCAGCTTATACACTTCTATGCCTTTGTAATTGATATGCAGCGGTTCTTCTTCCACTGGTTTCCAGCGGGCCAGGTCTTCCATGGTGATCAAACCGCCCTGTTCCTGGCAGCCGCGTACAAATTCTTTGGCAATATCCCCCTTGTAAAACCGGTCGTAAGCCGCCATAATGGCTTCTTTCCGGCTTTTATGTTTTTGCAGCGCTTCCTGTTCTGCTTCTACCATTTTGGTGAGGGTGGCCAGCAGGTCTTTCTGCACAAAAATTTCACCGGCCTCCGGGGCTTCTCTTTTTTCCCCTGGATGGGTTAGGAAAACGTCTTTGCTGTAAGGCCACTGGTTAA
>NZ_DATMTE010000325.1:0-2406 GCF_035564935.1 Chitinophaga sp.
GCCTTCTTCTTTGTAATATTCAGGATGTCCTGTTATGGTAAATCTTTCTGTTGTTGTATTGATTTGTCCATTGACTGTTTGTATAAGTGTTATCAGGAATGTTGTGAGGATGAGATTTTTCATGTTAGTTACTAATAGTATATAGGGAATCCTGGGTATTCACAACTGTTTTGCACAAAAGAACAAAACAAAAAAGGTAAGGAAAAAACGTAGTTTATAGGGACACATATAAAAAAATCAGTTAACAAATAAAAGGTAGGGTATTAATTTCCTTCACCAATATAATATTATATTTTCTTCCTTCCGTAAAATTTTTTTAGCCAGCCTCCAAATGTGATCGAATATGTTTGGTTATTCAATCACCGTGTGTTATCAAACCACCTCATCCCCACCGCATTGTTTTTTTCGTTTACTTTGTCTACAGAAGCAGCTAATCAATGTTCCACGCAAACGACATAAAAGAGTGGCAGCGCCGTATTGGTTTATACGACGATGAAGCGGCGTACCGCGAGCTGTTTCTGCACTTCTACAAACCCCTGCTGAAGTTTGCGGTCTCTTTCGTTAAGTCGGCAGAAACAGCGGAAGAAGTGGTGTCAGATGTATTCATCAGCCTGTGGGAACGCCGCCAGCAGCTGGAGAATGTGAATAACCTGCAGGTGTACCTGTATGTAAGCGTAAAAAATACGGCGCTGAAATACCTGCTCCGGCAAAAGAAGCAATCGGCTATTACCATCGATGATTTGTCTGTAGAGCTGGCAAGTCCGCACCAGGATCCCGAACAGACGTTGCTTACGGCAGAGATGCTGACACGCATTGAAGCAGCTATTGAAGGGTTGCCGCCTCGCTGTAAGATCATTTTTAAGCTGATCCGTGAAGATGGGCTGAAGTATAAGGAGATAGCGGAAATCCTGAATGTGTCTGTTAAAACCATCGACAACCAGCTGGCTGTTGCCCTCGCTAAAATAGCCAGGGTATTGAATGTACAGCTGAAGAAATCACCCCGCTAATACCCCGTCCGGAATTTTTTTTTGTTTCTTTTAGTAGATATTGATCCCAAAAGGTACCTATATACAGAGTAGCTATCGAAACGTTATGAATAATAAGCGCATTTGGGAACTGATAGGCAGGAAACTGGCCGGGGAAGCATCTGCAGAAGAACTGCAGGAGCTGGAAGGGTTATTGCGCGAACATCCTGATCTGCATTTCCCGGTGGAAGCCATTTCAAATATCTGGAAAACAACACCAGATCCGGCTGAAAGGGCGGAAGGAGAAGAGGCGCATACCCGCCTGATCAACCGCATGCAGGAGCGGGGCATTAATATTGGTTTGCCTGCAGAGGAACAGCAGGCCGCTGTATTTCAGCTGGAAGAGGAAAAAAGAAGGCCCTTGCTGCGATACCTTGTTGCCGCTGCAGTTGCCGGGGTACTCATTGCTGCCGCTGCCTGGTGGTGGCAGCCCTCCGGAAAAACTGCGCATTCACCGGCTATCAGCGAAGTGGCTACCCGTAATGGTTCCCGCACTTCTGTACAGCTGCCCGATGGTTCCCATGTATGGCTCAATGCTGGCAGTAAACTTACCTATGGTAAAGATTTTGGCAATAATAACCGCGAGGTGAACCTCAGCGGCGAAGCCTTTTTTGATATCGCTAAAAATGCAGATTACCCCTTTATTATCCATACCGCCCGGATGGATGTAAAGGTATTAGGTACCCGGTTTAATTTAAAAGCTTATCCGGGCGATAAAATAACGGAAGCCACACTGCTGCAGGGCAGCATTGAGGCTTCGCTCAAGGGCCGCCCCGGTGAACGGATCATTCTCAAACCCACCGAAAAGATCATGGTATCAGATGATTCCAGCGCTTTACATACGGTGAAAACCAATGAACCGGTAATGGCCGTGAAACATCTTACCTATTATGCAGAGCAGGAAGATGCTATTGTAGAAACGTCCTGGATGGAAAATAAGCTCGTATTCCGCGATGAGTCATTTGCATCGCTGGCAGCGCGCATGGAGCGCTGGTATGGAGTAACTATTCAGTTTGCAGATAAACAGAAAGAAGAACTGCGCTTTACGGGTGTATTTGCACAGGAAAATATTCAACAGGCACTGCAGGCATTACAAATGACTGCCGCATTTAATTATACTATCCACGGCACTGAAATTATTATTAACCAGTAATATTTCCGTTATGAAAAAAGGTAACAAATTTAATTCATCCTGAGCTGCTGGTAACAAAAAGGGAAATGCGCTAACATTTCCCCCTGAAGCATAACAGGAAGCTTCGCCAATCCTTGAAAACAGCTGGCTTCCATTTTATTACCTCTAGATCTAAAAGTATGAAAAAATCGCTAACAACTGCGAAGCGACCCTCCCATGCCTTCAAAAAAGTCTTATTAATTATGAATT
>NZ_DATMTE010000326.1:0-1853 GCF_035564935.1 Chitinophaga sp.
GAGCTGCTGCCGGGGGTGTGTCACCACCTCCGGCTTTTTTCATTGTTCAATGTGTTACTTCATATGTTTTTTTTACAGGTTTTACGGTAATACCACTACTTTATTTCCATCTGTTTTAAAGTGATTAGTTCCGTTTTCTTCCAAAACGCGCAATACGGCTGATAAATTAAGATTCCGGCTGATGCCGCCCCCATACAGTTCTTTACCGGGTGCAGACTGGTATACTATTTCCACATCATACCAGCGGGCTATTTCCCGCAGTATGGTAGGAAGATCCATATTATTAAACACGAAGAGGCCGTTTTTCCAGGCCGTGATCTTATCAACATCTGCATCGCGTACCGTGAGCCGCCGCCCCGATAGCGCCAGTACGGCCTGCTGACCGGGTTGCAGGATCTTATCCTGTACTTTTATTTTTCCATCCACCAGGGTCGCATTGATAGTGGGTTCATCGGCATAGGCCATCATATCGAAGCGGGTGCCCAGCACGGCCACTTCCATTTCACCGGCCTGTACTTTAAACGGCTGCGCAGCATTGGCGGCAATTTCAAAGTAGGCCTGTCCCTGCAGGATCACTTTTCTTTCCCCACCGCGGAAAGCAGTAGGATAGCGGAGCGAAGTAGCTGAATTGAGCCATACGTTGGTGCCGTCTGGCAGCACCAGCTGGTACCGGCCACCGCGGGGTACTGTAAGGGTATTGTATACCACTGCGCCAGTGGCATCGCCGGCCTGGTAAGCCAGTTGTCCTTTTTCTTTTTTTATAACGCTGGCGCCGCCCTGTTTGCCGAGCGCGCCATTTGCAGCATCATCCAATGTAATAGTGCTGCCATCGGCCAGTGTGAGCATGGCCTTTTTATTGGCAGGTGGTTTATCTGCCGGGGAGGTGTTATCCGCCACTATATTTTTTTGGGAAGATGAATACCGGTGCTGCCACCCTATTTTCCCGGCTACTGCTACCAGGGCCAGCAGGGCCGCAGCAGCTGCATAACGCCAGAAAGGAAGCCTTCTGCTTTTAGGTGGCTGCATTACTGGTTTCAACCTGTTAAGCAGCCTTTGTTCCAGCAGCTTGCGGTCTTCCCCCGGCTCCAGTGGCAGGGGCACTTCGCTGTCGTCGAAGCTGTTGTACCATTCATGGAGTGCTGCTGCTTCTTCCGGTGAAGCATTGCCTTTCAGGTAACGTTGGATCAGGTCTTTCAGGTGCTGCATAATAACAGAGTACAGAAATGCTGCTGTTACCCTTAGTGTTTTTTATATTTTTTTTCAGAAGAAGAAAGAAAGATAGGGATACACGTCTTTGAGGCGGACGCGTAAATGCTTCAGCGCTTTTGTAAGATGGGCTTCCACCGTTTTTTCCGACAGTTGCAAGGCAGCGGCAATTTCCTTATTGCTGTAGTGGTCGCGGCGGCTATAGAGGAACACAAGGCGGCATTTTTCCGGCAGGGTGGCTATTTCAAGGCCCAGCCGCTCCTGCAGGCGGCAATAATCCAGGTGATCCATATCCGGCGCCTGCACCATTTGCTGCACCACATCGGGCGTATCGAGGGGATGATCCGGCAGCAAACGGCTGATCTGGCGGAACACAGCGTAGCGGGTAGCGGTAGCAAGATAACCGGAGAGGTGGCGGATATCCAGTTCGGCTTTCCGCGCCCATAAACTGGCCAGCACTTCCTGCACCACATCTTCTGCAGCAGTACGGCTGCGTAAGCGGTTATAGGCGATCGCATACAGTTTCTCCCAATAACGATGAAATATCTCGGTATAGGCCGATTCATCGGATTGCTGTAGTCTTTGTAATAGCGCTATGTCACTTAGTTCCTCCACGTGCGGTAAATGGTTGATATCCGGTGTGTGCT
>NZ_DATMTE010000327.1:0-10804 GCF_035564935.1 Chitinophaga sp.
AGTCTGGCGGAGATCTGTGATTTAAGGTCTTCAGAAATGGGACCTAACTGAGATAGTAGGTTGAATAAGGGTTCCATGGGTGGTTATTTTGAGAGGTGGAAAATGAGGGTATGAATATAGTGAAAATTAGGGGAATAGTTATATTCTCCTGATTTTCATTATAGAAAGCAGCATTAACATTTGCACAACAACAATCTAAAAGCGGCGGAGTTCCCCCCACCGCTTCTAACTAACTGATCAATCAACAATTTTACTCCGCCTTCAGCGATTTCACAGGATTCATCCTCGCGGCCTTCAACGCCAGGAAACCTACTGTCAGCAATGCAATCAGCACTGCCGCCAGTCCTGCCATACCGAAAGTCCACCAGTGGATATCCACCCTGTAGGCAAAGCCATTCAGCCAGCGATGCATGCCCCACCAGCCAAGCGGTGTGGCTATCAGGATGGCCACCAACACCAGCTTGATAAAATCGCCGGATAATAAACCAACAATGCTGGTAATGGAAGCACCCAGCACTTTGCGGATGCCGATCTCTTTCAAACGTTTTTCTGTAGAGAAGGTAGCCAGTCCGAATAAACCAAGACAGGCAATGAATATCGTGAGTGTACCAAATGCGGCAAAAATTTCTCCAAAGCGTACATCTTTCAGGTATTGTTCGTTAAATGCCTGGTCAAGGAAGCTGTATTTAAAAGGCCGTTGTGGTTCCAGGGCATTCCAGGTATGCTCCAGCTCCGAAATTGTTTTGCTTATCTGCGCGGTTTTGATCCGCACAGATAACCTGTTGAGCATTTCGGATGGCGCCATCCGCAGTGCCAGCGGCTCCACTTTTTTGTGTAACGACTGGTAATTAAAATCTTTTACTACACCGATAACTGTGCCTTTACGTCCCCATTGCTCAAAATTTTTCCCTATGATCTCCTTTGGATCAGCATAGCCCCATTGTTTTGCAGCGGCTTCATTAATCACCATCGACTGCTCCATATCTGCGGGGAAATCGCGGGAGTATGCCCTGCCGGCAGCCATCTTCATTTCATATGCCGGTAAAAAGTCAACATCTATTTCATATAACCCCGGTCCAAATGGTACCATTTCCCCGCTGCGGGAAGCTATAACGGTATGCGCATTCGGGAAAAATTCTCCCGGCACTGCCCGGGAAGCGGTGATTGCTAACACTGCAGGATTGCTGGCTAACGTAGCCTTTACCGCCTCTATATTTTTATTCACTTCAGCGTCGCCGCCATAATCAATTACCAGCATCTGATCCTGGCGGAAGCCAAGGTTGTGCGACCGCAGGTGATCCAACTGGGAGAACACGATGGCGGTGCAGGCAATCAGTGCAATGGACAAGCTAAACTGGAATATTACCAGGCCCTTTCGCAGCTGAATACCTTTATCCGATGAATGAAACTTGCCTTTTAATACCAGCGCAGGTTTAAAACGCGACAGTACCAACGCAGGATAAATGCCTGCAGGAATGCCTACTAAAAACGGCGTGAGTATTAACACCACTATCATCTTCCACGACAAAAGATCCGTATATGGCAATGGTTTCCCGGACATATTACGTACCATCGGCAATAAAACAAATACCAACGCAAATGCCAGCAGGGTAGCCAACATGGAAATAACAACGGCTTCCACGAGATATTGTAATATTAAACTTTGCTGATGGGCGCCCACCGCCTTACGAACGCCTATTTCCCTGGCTCTTTCCATAGAACGCGCAGTGGTAAGATTTATAAAGTTGATCCCTGCAATGAAAAGAATAAAAGCAGCTACCAGCGAAAAAATATACACATTCGCCAGGCTACCGGTGGCGCCGGGCTGCCGCATAGCGGCCGAACGCAGGTAGGCATCTTTCAACGGTTCAAATGCAATCGCATAATTAGGCTCTCCGGGAATATGTCTTTTTAAAAATGCAGGCACCCTTGCCTGCAATGTCCTGATATCTGCATTTTTATTGAGCAGGAAGTACGTGTAGAAGTCCACATATCCCCATTCATTAAAGATCTCCGGCCGGTTGCGGTAAAAAGTGCTCATCGACAATAATCCGGTAAAAGTAAAATGTGAGTTGGATGGCACATCTTCCATTACACCGGTAACAGTAAGCGCATTATTGTCGTCTGTTTTAAACACCTGCCCTACCGGGTTGCTGTCTCCGAAATATTTGCTGGCCAGGCTTTCTGTAAGCACAATGCTGTTAGGCGCGGCCAATGCGGTGTTACGGTTGCCGTACAGCATCTTCCAGCTGAACAGGTCAAATAGGGTGGAATCGGCAAAAACGAGGCTACTTTCCTGGAAACGTTTATCGTTGTGTTGTAATAACAAGGTAACAGGACTGGTAAAGCGGGCGGTTTCCCTTATTTCCGGGAAATCGGCCTTCAATGCCGGCGCTACAGGGGCATTCCCCCATACCTGGTATTCTCCCGGACCTGGAGGAGGCAACGGCCGGTCTGATTGCTCGCGGTAGGCATGCAATACCCGGTAAATCTCATTATAGTTCCTGTGGTATTTGTCGTACGACAATTCATCTTTCACATACAGCACAATCAGGATACAACAGGCAATGCCAACTGTTAAGCCAACAATATTGATCAGAGAGTACATTTTACTCCTGGAAAGGCTGCGCCAGGCAATTTTAAAGTAGGTGCTGATCATAGTTTGAGTTAATTACAACGATATGTCATTAAATATGCATATCCTTCCGGCCAAAACAAATGCCATACAACCGGATCAATACCATGGCGGGTTTAGGGAGAAGAACCTGACCCTTTCTGTTCAAATATGAACACTTCCCCGTGCAAAAACGAACATTACGGGTGTTAATTTTCCCTGAATATAAGGCAGTTTAAATTGTTCATTCAGTTATTGGCAGTAATTTCGTACTAACTTGTTTGCACCAAAATTCACGCATATGAAAACAATGCTCATCCTGACGGATTTTTCAGAAAATGCCTTCCGGGCAACAGAATATGCAGCCCAACTGGTGAATCCCCTCCAAATCAGCCGGATCGTATTGTATCATGCTTACCAAAGCTCCGTTATAGGCACCGATTTACCCGTAGCCAATACAGCGAACGACCAGCAGGTATACCTGGAAAGTATGGAAAGCCTGGGCCTGCAACAGGACCGCTTATCCGCGCTCACAAAACAGGTAAGAATAGACCTCATGGCGGAAGATGTTTCTCTTCCTGTACACATTGCGGGCTTATGTAAAAGTGAAGAAATAGATATAATAGTAATGGGCGTTTCAGGACGCTCCGGCCTGGAAAAGTTATTACTTGGCAGCACTACCTCCATGCTGATCCGGGAAAGTACAGTACCCGTGCTAATAGTGCCCAACAGCACGGTGATCGGCAAACCCATCAACTCCATGGTTTTTACTACAGATCTGAAAGATCATGCGTCTATACCGGCACATCAGCTGTATGAATTTCTGGATGCTTTTCCGGATGTAAAGGTGCAGGTAGTAAATGTGGATAAAACTGCCGGTGAAAGTTATGTGGTAGAAACCAAAGAATCTATTGCCAGCCTGCATAAAATTTTTGATCAGTATAATGCTGCTTTTGATTATATCAATGAAGATAATACGGTAGAGGGCATTCTTTCATACGCCAACCAGCATCATGCTTCCATCATTATTGTAGTTCCCAAAAAACTGGGGTTCCTGGCATCTTTCTTCCACAACAGCATTTCAAAAAAGCTGGCGTATGATTCCAATATCCCGTTGTTGTCGCTGCCTGCAGTAAAGGCATAAAAAAAAGCTCCGGTTTTGGCCGGAGCTGTTAGTTGTTTCTGTTTTCCTACGCTGGCATTACCCAGATCAGGTACTTGGGTATGATCTCAGATCTGTTTTACCAGACCACCCCATTCTGAAACATCTGATTATAACTGTCGAAAAACCGTGCCAGCGAAAAAGGGAGGCTTTCCGTTATTTTACAGGCAAAAATTTCTACAGGATGTAAAAAATGATCTCACTGCTGTGAAAAAAATCCCTGGTTACATGCACGAGCCTGGCTAGATCAGCACCTTATTATCCACTGCGCACTTTATTAGCATGGCAGTGTTCCGTGCATTGAATTTGCCAAGCAGGTTCCGGCGATGACTATCTACCGTATCTGAACTGATAAATAGCTTTTCCGCAATTTCATGATTGGTGTGTCCGTTGGCGATGAGCCACAGCACTTCCTTTTCTCTTTTGGTAATATGCAGCGGCAGCAGGTCTTTGCTGAGCGCCTGTTTTAATTCTGCCGAAAGATAGGTGCGCCCGGAATATACATCGTGTATGGCACGCAGCAGCTCTTCCTTATCAGCATTTTTCATCAGGCAGCCACTGGCGCCGCTATCGAGCATACCGGCAATGCCATTGTCGTTTTTATGATAACTTAGTCCCAGTACGGCAATACCGGGATAGCGTTTTTTAATGCAGGCACAAAGTTCTGCGCCACTGATATCGGGCAGCAAGGTATCCAGTAAAACAACATCAGCCGTGTGCTGATCCAAAAAGTGAAGACAGGAAACGCCGTTCCTGGTTTCGCCTGCTAGCTGAATATCTTCTTCCATTCTTAGTAAAGATCGCAATCCTTCGAGTATCAATGGATGATCATCAACAAAATATAAACGGATCATGGTTTTTCTGTTTGCTGTAACGTGTATGCGATGGCATAAATAAAATCGGGCGAACAACTGAAAATGCTCATTTACTAGGTATGTAATATAGTAAAAAAATCAAGACAAGTTTAATCTATCAGCATACATTCTCCCCATGCAGGTTTGATACTGCTATCTACGAAGCTGATCAGCGACAGCCCGATACCGGCAATTCCTTCCAGTACATTATAGCTGCTGATATACTCCGGGTGATGATAAAATTTATACCCTGCGGGACCATCGTCCCAGGTGTTCATTTGCAGGGTATGCTGCCACCAGTAGCGGGAGGCGTTTAACAATACAGGATCCGCAGCGGCCAGCCCGGCTTGCTGAAGTATGTGGGCAATACCCGCGCTGCCATGACATAAGCAACCATCGTGCACGGCGCCGTTTGTCAGGTTCCTGTGACTGATAATGTGATTAAAAAGCTGCTGTGCTGCTTCCTGGTAGCTGCTGTTATCAAGGCGTTTCCCCGCACCCTGCAGCATAACGGCAATACCAAGATCGCCATAGCACCAGCCCAGCCTGCTATGTGCATCGCCCATCGCCTCATTGGCGGCATTTACAACGGTGGGGAAACGGGAATGTGTGTTCACCGCCGCCATATTCCGGGTACGCAGCAACCATTGAATACTGTTATCGATAAGCAGGCGACTGCGTTCTTTTGCAATGCCTTTCTCATAACAACGTGCCAACACTGCAATGATAGCGGGCACGCCATGCGCGAGGCCAAGATTAAACAGGTTTTCATCCGGGTGTTGCTGGCTTTTACCGGAGAAATGATCTTTCCAGGCAATACCACCTGCTAAGGTGATGGCGCTTTCTTCCAGGCGGGTCACCAGGTTTTCCAGCTGTGCAACTGCTATGGGTGCGGGCAAACGCTCCAAAAAATAAAGGGCGGTACCCAGGCCATGATGCAGGAAATCGTTCCGTTCCTCCGCTAATTCTGCTGTCATGAATTGAGCTACCAGCGGATCGATGTCTGCAAAAATATCTTCCGTATCATCTGCTTCAATGAAACCCATTGCCACCAGGTGCCGTATGCACCATGCTACACCGGCAATACCGCTGCAGTGCGAACCGTTCATGGGTTCTTCAGATAATGCCCGGAGGCATTTTTTAATGATGTAATGAACATTGTCCAGGTGTTCTTCCTTACCGGTGAGCTGATAATAATAGGCATAAAACAAAGCTACGCCGGTATATCCGCCCAGCAAGCTGGTGTTGGTATCTTCCAGGATAAATGGGTCCAGTGCAGTGCAAATCCTTTGCAGTACTGCGGTAGCCTCTTGCTGTTGATCCATAAATTGAATTGCGTAATAAAATATATAATGGCAAAACACGCAGGCATAATGCCATACGTATTTTGCCATACAATCAGATTGCTGTGATTATTGACGGATCAGTAGCGACAGGAGTCGAGGCTGCAGATAGGTGCACCCTGGCTGATATTGTCTGTACAGATCCGGAGGGAGCAAAGAACGGAACAGGTGCCCACGGTGGCGGCCATCTGTTGCGGTCCTGCTGCGTTGGAAAGACTGGCAACTTTTATTTTACCCAGATTGAGTTTTTTGCCTGTTGATTTTTTCATAACACAGGATTTTTAGCAATAAAGTGATGAAATCAGAATATACAGGAATCCTCGCTGCATACGGGTGCACCCTGGCTTAAGCAGGTGATCTTAATGCTGGGCACACAGGCAAGCGACTGGATCAATTGCGCTGCTTCCCTGTTCTCCATATTTACTTTGCTGAGATCGGCTACTTTGATTTTACCGAGGCTCAATTTCTTACCGGTTTTTTTCATGGTTTTTCAATTTAAATTAAAAGCAAGGATCTTTGGAAATAGGAGGTGTACATTTCATCATCAGGCTGCAGCCGGTGTATGTAGGCGCTTTGGCATCGGCTTGTTCCTGGCTGCTGATGCTGAGTTTAGCCACTTTTAATTTACCCAGGGCCAGTTTTTTTACAGGTGTTTTTCTCATTTCGCAAATGTTTATGGTTGAAAAATAATAGACATAAGAATTGGCAGGTTCAATATAATAGGGCCATTTGAAATACAGGTTTTATAAGATTACAGGATGATAAATGTAGGGAGAAAGTAAGAAAACGGAGATCACGGAAAAACGTGATTTTTTGGGCAAAGATGTTTAAACATGATTTTTACCGGTTTTACGTGATACCCTGTTAAGGGAGAAAAAATTACCTTCAGTTTTTAATGTTGACCTAGCGCCATGATCAGAGCTGAAAACTTCTATGTGGTAAGAACGCCGCTGTTACCAGTGAATATTGTCACTCAATTACACCATATCAACAACGCCTCCCTTGCACCAGTTATCAAAGCTATTTTCCAGGACGGATTCCTGCAGGAAGCCATTTATATTGCTTCCCCGGAATTATACCAGGAGCTGCAGAAATGGCTGGCCGCCGGGAATGAGAACCACAAGCTGGCTGCTGCACTGTACCGTTACCTGCTGAGGATGAGCAGCCGCTGCACGCCCTACGGTCTTTTTGCGGGCTGCGCCACAGGCGGGCTATCCGATCATACCGCCATTGAGCTAAACGATAAAGAGCAGCATAAAAAACATTGCCGCCTGGACATGAACTATGTGGCAGAACTTTCTGCGGCTATTACGGCCATACCCGCTGTCAGGGAGCAACTGCTTTTTTATCCCAATAATTCTTTATACACTGCAGGCGCCCAATACCGCTACGCCGCCTACAGCGTTAAAAATAAGATCCGCAATTATTACCTCACCGCCGTAAACTACAGCCACTACCTGGAGAAAATGCTGGAAACGGCAACCCGCGGTGCTACGCTAACGGATATACGCAACTGCATCGTAAGCGAGGCAGATGATATCTCGTATGAAGAAGCCGCTGCGTTTACAGAAGAACTGTTGCAGCACCAGTTGCTGGTGAGCGAGTTGGAACCCACTGTTACCGGGGAGGAATTTTTTGTGCACCTGGTAAACAGGTTAAAAAAACTACAGCACACAGCGGAAACGGTAACAGCACTGGAAGCCATACAAAGTATGCTGCAACTACAGCAAACGGGCGTTCACAAGTATACTGCCACGCATGAGCTGGTGCAATCGCTGCTAACTGAAACCAGTAATAAAGACCTGGTGCAAACAGACCTCTTCCTGTCCACCGCCAAAAACACCCTGAGCCATACCGTTATCAATGAACTTTCTGCCCAGGTGGCGCAACTCTGGAAACTGGCAAGCAACGACAACAACAGCGACCTGCGGCAGTTTTGCGATGCATTCCGGCAACGGTATGAAGAACAGGAGATCCCGCTCAGCCTGGCGCTTGATACCGAAGCAGGTATCGGCTACGGCGCACATAGCCAGCGTAATACCGACCACACGCCGCTGGTAGACAATATTCACATTCCGGCCAATAATACCGCAGCTACAGGCGCCCGCAGTAAAATGCAGGACTTCCAGCTGCAGCAGCTACAGCAATGCCTGCAGGAAAACAGGTCAGTGATCACACTTACCCGCGAGCAACTGGACGGCTTCCGGGAAAAGGAAACACCGGCCCTCCCCCACAGTATGTACCTGATGGGAAGTATTTTAAGCAGCAGCGCCGCCGCTATCGACAACGGCGATTATCTCTTTGATATGAATGGCTGCAGCGGCCCGTCGGCAGCCAATTTGCTGGGAAGGTTCTGTCATGGCGATGAACAGCTGGCCACCCACATAAAAGCCTGTTTACAGGCCGAGGAAGCCGGCGATCCTGGGAAGATCTATGCAGAGGTGATCCACCTGCCCGAATCCCGGACCGGCAATATCCTCATGCGGCCACGGTTACGGGAGTACGAAATTGTGTACCTGGCCAACAGCCTGGCCCCGGAGGAATATCAGCTACACCTCTCCGATCTCATGGTAAGCGTACAGCGCAACAAAGTGGTGCTGCGCTCCCGGCGGCTGAATAAAATCATTGTGCCAAGGCTCAGCACTGCCCACAACTACCGGCAGGGCTTACCGGTATATAAATTCCTGTGCGACCTCCAGTTCCAGGACTATCATACCGGCATTGGCTGGCATTGGCAAATTCCCGGCGATATCACTTTTTATCCGCGTGTGCAGTATGGCAATATCATCCTTAGCAAAAGCACCTGGATGCTCCATAAAAAAACATACCCGGCATTAGCCAAAGCATCACCGGATAGTTATATGGAGATTTTCAGGGAGATAAGCACCCGGCTTAACCTCCCCCGTTATGTAGTGGTAAAGGAAGGCGACAATGAACTGCCGGCCGACCTGGACAATGAAGTAGCGGTGCATCTGCTGGTAACCACCCTGCTGAAAAAAGAACAGGTTACTTTGCAGGAGTTCCTTCATACGCCCGGCAATTGCTGGGTAAACGGCCCTGATGGCCCGCATACCAATGAATTTATTATTCCTCTCAGGAATATATCTTCCGGAAAAGAAAAAAAGCAAACAACAGGAACCATTACCTCACTTACGGTTACGCCCACACGAAAGTTTATTACCGGCAGCGAATGGCTGTATGTAAAACTATATGCCGGCACCAGGAGCGCGGAAACCATCCTGAAAGAAAAGATATTGCCGCTAACGCAGGAACTGATGCAGGAAGGGATCATTGACCAATGGTTCTTTATCCGTTATACCGATCCCGAACATCATCTGCGGATCAGGTTCCATCATCATGAAAACAAACATTTCTGGAGCGCAGTGCTGGAACGGCTATATGCTGCGCTGTCCGGAAATACCAGCCAGGAGCAAGTATACCGGATACAAATCGATACTTACGAAAGAGAGATAGAACGCTATGGCGCGCATACCATGCTCCTTAGCGAAGCCATATTTCATTACGACAGTGAATGTGTGGTGAGTATCCTTGACCTGCTGGAAGAAGAAGAAGGAGAAAATTACCGGTGGATGCTGGCATTAAGAGGCGTAAATATGCTGCTGGATGATTTCGGGTATACGCTGCCGGCAAAATCGGCGCTGCTAAAAATGCTGCAGAAAAGTTTCTTTGAAGAATTTGGGGGAGAGAAATCCTTGCTTGTTCAGTTGAACGACAAGTACAGGGAAGAAATGCGGAACGTAAGCGGCATCCTTGATCCCACACAGGATGGCCACCATGGTATTGAAGCCGCTGTGGCGTGTTTTCAAACCCGATCTGCCGGCATAAGAGCTCAACTTAAAGGCGCTCATCTTAGCAATTCCGACGATCTGCTTTGCAGCTATATCCATATGTTCCTTAACAGGATCCTCTTATCCAACCAGCGTAAACATGAGCTGGTGATCTATCATTTTCTCAGCAGGTATTATGAATCCATGCTGGCCATCTCCAAAAAACAGATCAATTCAATTGTTCACTAAATACATATTCGTATGAAAAAGAAGAATGCACAAAAAATGAAGCTGGGTGCTATTAAAGTAGCCAGGTTAAATGCCGCCAACTCACAGATGGATCAACAGCAGAAAAAGATCACTCATCCCACCACTACGGTAATCAGGACTTTTGACTGCTAACTGTTTCGACCGCTCCACCGGGTAGTTCCGCCTCAGGGGGGAGCTACCCGGCAGCCGGTCTGTTACTCAGGTCTGGCCTTTATCCGTATCAAATTTTTCTATGTCACTTAACGGGATACTGATTTCCCCGAAAGGGTTTACCACTTTCAGCATCAGTTCTCCATAGTGTAAATAAAGATCGGCCACCATTTCCCCATCCTTTCCTCTCCACCTGGTATTGGCTTGCAGATAGCGTTTGAGTTTCGGCTCCAGTTGTGCGCCCCCTTTCCATTTCCGGTCTTTCAGCAGGGCTACATACACCTTGTATCCTTTAGGCTGTGAAGCGGCCATCAGCAGTTTTTCCATTTCCTCCGGGATACCGATATAATACAAATGCCTCCTGTGATCTGCGGCAATATGCTGCATGTGGTCGTTTGCCGATGCCAGGTCTTTGTGAGGCGTAATCAGAAAGGTTTCCATCGTTTCCGTATCTCCCGGATCCATCCCCCGCGGATAGCTTTGTCTTACGAAAGCAACAAAATGATGCTTCGTTAACGACATGATCAACTCAATAGATAAAAGCGCCAGGGGATTGTGCATGTATTTTATTTGTCCGGCCAAAGATACTAACATTATTAGCACACATAAAAATAAAAAAGCCC
>NZ_DATMTE010000328.1:0-12927 GCF_035564935.1 Chitinophaga sp.
ATTTGATCTTATGGAGATGTCTTTTAATTCTTTCTGCCAGATCAGCTTTCCATTTACATCCACTGCTTTCATCAGCAGATCGGCTTTACCTTCATATGCATCCGTTACCAGCCAGGTGCCCAGCTGCCCGTTTTCAATAACGCTGGATACCAGCCGTGGTTTAAACGCTTCTTTCACATAATACTGCAATGCTTTCCAGCGGCCGTCGTAATCCCTGCCGGACCAGGAAGCGCCCGGCCAGCAATCGTTCAGCTGCCAATAGAGAGTGCCCATACAATATGGCATAGCCCTGCGATGAGCTTCTATAGCCACTTTCATCCCTTCGGCCTGTAATACCTGGCTGAGATAAACAAAGGAAGGAAAATCCTTTGGCTCCCGGTAGTAGTGCAGCATGTATGTTTTAATGGCGGTATTTCCTTTAGCCGGACTTTTCTGGTGGGCCTGCATCACGTTGGAAAAGATATCATAGTCATCTTTCGTGGCAAATGTGCGGATGGTTTCCATAGATGGGAAGGACTGAAAACCATATTCACTCATGAAGCGCGGTATATGTGTATTGAATGCTTCAAACCATTCCATACCATGCCATACGCCCCAGTAATGATTATCGCCCCTGGTGAAATCTTCCGGCTTGCCCCAGTTACTGATGGGAGAAGAATGAAAGTAGAAAGCGCCCGGCTGATACCTGGCTACCTGCTGTGGCAGCACGTCTTTAAACAATTTATCATACCCTTGCTGCAAACTTTCCCATTGTGTATTCGTATAGGCATAACCGTTTTGCCAGCCCCAGTTTTTAATGGCTACTGCAATTTCATTATTCCCGCACCATAAGGCCAGGGAGGGATGATTACGCAACCGCTTAATGTTATCTGCCGCTTCCTGTTTTACATTTTCAAGGAACGCCGGATCTGAAGGATAAAGGGTACAGGCAAACATAAAGTCCTGCCAAACCAATATCCCGTGCTGATCTGCCAGCCTGTAAAAATTATCATCTTCATAAATACCACCGCCCCATACGCGCACCATGTTAAAGTTGGAAACCATCATATCGTGAAACAGCTTTTCCTGTTTTCCCGGTGTTACCCGCGGCAGGAAATTGTCCTGGGGAATGTAGTTGGCGCCTTTCATAAACACAGGGCGCCCGTTTACCTTTACATAAAAAGATTCGCCAAGGCTATCCGGCCTGTTCACTACTTCTATGGTGCGCAGCCCTAACAGGTTGCTTTGCGCCGCTACTACTTTTTTGTTACTGAGCAGGCTTGCCTGCAATTCATAACGGTAAGGATCGCCCATACCGGCCGGCCACCACAGTATTGGTTTTTTTATGGAGAAAGGTACTTTCACCACATTGGTTCCCGCCTGCAGGCTAACGGGCAGTTTGGCCAGTGCAGCTGTTGTTTTTCCCTGCGTTACCTGCAAAGTATAATCACCTGCAGCGGTAGCTTCAATGGTTACTTCCGCCTGCATATCTGCATTGGCGGAATCCAGCTGCAGCTGCTGCCAGTACACATCGCGGATGGTTGCTTTGTTCCAGCTATGCAGCGCCACCGGCCGCCAGATACCCGATGTAACCAGCCGCGGGCCCCAGTCCCAGCCATAATGATAAGGCGCTTTACGGGCGTAAATGCTTAAGGGAATATCGCTGGCATCGTTACCTGCAGGATAGATGATGCTGTCCTGCAAAAATCTGGGCATATCCGTTTTAATGGGACTTTTAAACAGGATCCGCAATTCATTGTCACCGGCCACCAGCCATTCTTTCACATTTACCGTATGCGAAACAAACATGTTTGCCGACTGCAAAATTAAATGCTCATTCAGGTATACATCTGCATAAGTATCCAAACCTTTAAACTCCAGTTCTATTACTTCTGCGTTCAGCTCCTGTTTTTTTATATGCCATCTTTTACGGTATTGCCAGTCTTTTTTATCCACCCACTGTACTGCTTTCTCATTGGTACCCACAAAAGGATCAGGAATTAAATGCTGCGCCAGCAAATCGGTGTGAACGGTACCGGGTACAGTAGCCGGCCGCCAGATGCCTTCATCGGTCCGGGAAAACTCCCAACCACTGAGCATGGGGTTGTTTTGTGCTATTCCATTGGTAAACAGGGTAAAAAACAACGCCACTGTTAACAGTAAATATTTCATGTCCTATTTTTTCAGAAGGATCAAAAATAGCATTGATTTTTCGATCTTTGGGAGATGAAAAGTATCTGGAAACAAATATTGAGGTACCTGTATATAGGCAAAAAAGATCCCAATGCACCCAAAACACGTTACGTGGCCATGATGCATGGGATGAACAGAATTTCCCTGTTACTTTTTATAATAGCCATTATCATTATGGTGATCAGGCTGATCAGGAAACACTAAGCAACTGCATATTCGTAGATCACTTCCGCAGCGCGGCGGGAAGCGTCTTTCTCACCCAGTTTATGCCACAGTTCCGCATAGTCTTTCATGACGCGGTTCCTGGTGGTTTCATCATTCAGTAAGGCGTTCAGTTCTTTCAGCAGGTTTTCTTCTGTAAGATCGTGCTGAATCAATTCTTTTACCACCAGCTTATCCATTACCAGGTTTACCAGGGAGATATATTTTACTTTGATGAGATGTTTTGCAAAGAAGTATGAAATAGGATTTCCTTTATAGCATACTACTTCAGGTACGCCGAACAAAGCTGTTTCCAACGTGGCGGTTCCCGAGGTAACCAGTGCTGCTTTTGCCTGGCGCAGCAATTTATAGGTTTGTCCTTTTACCATGGATACATTGGGATGCTGCCCGGTAAGGCTTTCCAGGAAATGATCGTCCAGGCTTGGCGCCTGTGCCACTACAAACTGGTACTGCGGAAAATGCTTTGCCATGGTGAGCATGATGGGCAGCTTTACACTTACTTCCTGCTTACGGCTGCCCGGCAGCACGGCTATAACAGGTTTATCTGATAACGGGGCATCTGCAGGTTGTTCTTTGGCTGCTTTGATCACTTCTACCAAAGGATGTCCTACATATTCTGTTTCATAATTCCATTTATGGTAAAACTCCGGTTCAAAAGGAAGGATGCACAACATTTTGTCTACATACTGCCGGAGCTTTTTCACGCGGTTTTCTTTCCAGGCCCACACCTGCGGGGAGATGTAATACACAATTTTAAATCCCTGCTGCTTTCCCCATTCGGCTATGCGCATATTAAAGCCGGGGTAATCTACCAGTACCAGCACATCAGGTTTAAAGGCAGTAATATCTTTCTTACAGATCTCTATATTCTTTAAAATAGTACGCAGGTTCATCACCACTTCCACGAAACCCATAAAGGCCAGTTCTTTGTAATGCTTTACCACGTGGGCGCCGGCAGCTTCCATCAGGTCGCCACCCCAGCTACGTATATCCGCAGACGTATCTAATTGTCTTAATTGCTTTACAAGATTGCTGCCATGCAAATCACCTGACGCTTCTCCTGCAATAATGTAATATTTCAATATTGTCTGATTAAAATTATCTGATCAGTTTAAGTAATAATATGCCAATGGCATACAGCATGGTCATCAGGAATATACCTTTGGCAGTAATATCCAGCCGTTTTCTTGTATACAGGAAAAATACCAGTCCGTTCAGTAGCAGGCAGATGCTGGTGAGCTTCGGGATCATCTGTTTATTATCTTTCAGAATACCGAGGAATTGTCCCAGCCCTACATTGTTATGCGGTTTGATAACAAAGAAATAGTACAGGAAAAACGCGAACAGGGGTGTTAAAAACCCCAGTAAAATTCCTAACGGAAGATTGTCTTTTTTTAACATACTGTAATTATAATGGCGATATAACGAATGTTCACAAATCTTTCCAGTCTTCTTCCAGCTTCTTTTTCAATGCATAATTAGTCAGGTCAAACTGCACCGGTACTACAGAGGCATAGTTATTATCCAATGCCCATACATCCGTATCCTGTCCATTATCGCGGTTTTTAAATTCTCCTGTGAGCCAGTAGTATTTTTTTCCATGCGGATCGCGGCGTTCGTCAAATTCCTCCACCCATTTGGCGTCTGCCTGGCGGCTTATTTTCAGTCCTTTAAATTCCTTTTCACTTACTATCGGGATATTCACATTAAACAAGGTACCCGGAGGCAGGTCTGATGCCAGCATTTTTTTGGTAACCTCATGCGCTACTTTTCGGGGCAGCGAAAAATCCGCATCGTAGCTATATTCCAGGAAGGAAAAGCCCACGGAGGGAATGCCTTCAATAGCAGCTTCCATGGCGGCCGACATGGTACCGGAATAGATCACGTTAATAGAATGATTG
This sequence comes from Chitinophaga sp., assembly GCF_035564935.1. GTDB lineage: Bacteria > Bacteroidota > Bacteroidia > Chitinophagales > Chitinophagaceae > Chitinophaga. The sequence continues at coordinate 4,296 of NZ_DATMTE010000328.1, forward strand.
GCGCCGTGGTTGATGCCGCTTACGCAGATATCCGCTTTTTTGCCATGCAGGATCTTATCACGGGCCAGCTTTACACAGTCTACCGGTGTGCCCGAGCACTGCCATGCCTCTATCCCGTCAAAAATGTCCACTTTTTCCAGGCGCAGCGGAATACCGATGGTAATAGCGTGTCCTTTGCCCGATTGCGGACTGTCTGGCGCTACCACTACTACTTTACCCAAAGGCTTTACTGCTTCTATCAGCGCACGGATGCCCGGCGCTGTGATGCCATCATCGTTTGTTACCAGTATAACCCGCTCTTGTTTTGCCATAATTCACCTTTTAGCTTTGCTCAACAAATTTAAGCTCTCTGCCAAACATTTCGCTTTAAAAGAATGTGAAATATATGGATATTTCTACAGATCGGATTTTAATATTTTCCTGAAAACCAGGTAGATGCCTAAAGCGATGTAAGCAATCATGGCCGTTACATACACATAAGTTTCATACTGATCGCTGGCAGATACCATTTTACCCACCAGCGGAAACGGCAGCAACTCATCGCCGCTTTGCAGCGGCAACAGGCCACCCGCCGGCCCTACGTATCTTTTAACCAGGAAAGACAACAGCTGATCCAGCATCATATTGTAGGCAATAAACAGCACGATGGCCAACCCCGCCCGCTTCACCAGCACCCCTATCAGCAGGGCAATAGTGAGCATCACATTAAACTGCAGGAAGTAATACAACATGTAGTGGTATCCTTCCAGGCTGAAAGGTTTATTGCCGTAGATGATCCCTATTAAGGCGCCGCTGATGGTAGCCACCACCAGTGTAAGCACCGATATGGCTGCCAGCCAGAATAATTTTGCATACACAAACTGGCTTCTCTCCCATCCGTCAATTACATTCTGCCGGTTGGTACGGTAGGTGTATTCATTGGTAACCAGTATGATCAGCAGCAACCCGAACAGTGCGGAGATATAACTGTTGATGGAAGCCGCGGTGAGCCAAACTTCGGGGAAACTGAAGGGATTGCCAAACATTTTGCCTACCTGCTGCAGGTTGTTACTGAATTTATCGGCCACCATGAAATTGCCTGCGGGGATAATTATCAGCGCCAGCAGCAACATTACCCAAAACGTGCGGTAGTTCCTTACTTTGAGCCATTCGGTATAGATGATCTGTTTCATGATGCGCTGATGTTAGTGATTTCCAGGAATGCGGTTTCAAGACTTTTCTTACGGAGCTGCAGGTAGCTGAGCCAGATGCCCTGCTCTGCACAGTAGCGGTTAATCGCTTCAGGGTTGGGCAGATCCGTAAACGAAGCCTTCACAATATTACCCTGTATAACGGCAGCCGTACAACCTGGGTACTTCAGCATTACCGCCTGGAGCGCCGGAAGATTTACAGTCGACATTTCCACAAAGTCGTTCCGGCTGATCACCGTATCCACGGGGCCGGACAACAATAATTTACCGCTTCTTAAAATGGCTACATGTGTGCATACCTTTTCCACTTCATCGAGCAGGTGACTGGCCAGGATAATGGTTTTGCCGCTATCGGCCAGTTTACGCACCAGTTCGCGTACTTCCGCAATACCGGAGGGATCGAGGCCGTTGGTAGGTTCATCAAGGATCAATACATCGGGATCACCGAGTAATACGGAAGCAATGGCCAGCCGTTGTTTCATTCCAAGCGAATAGGTTTTAAAAGCCGAGTGCTGCCGTTGTGTAAGACCGCATATTTCCAGCACCCTGGCGATATCGTTTTTGCCGCGATGTTTGACAGCAGCGGATATTTCCAGGTTTTTATATGCGCTGAGATAGTGATAGAAATTAGGCGTTTCCAGCAGCGTTCCTATTTGCCGTCGTTCTGTCGCCGAAGGTGTTTTGTCAAAAAGAGTGAAGCTGCCTGTATCTGCTTTGAGCACATCAGTAACGATACCCAGCAGCGTGGTTTTACCGCTGCCGTTTGGGCCCAGTACGCCGAATACGCTACCAGCCGGCACATCAAAGGAAATACCGGACAATGCCTGTACGGCGCCATATTTTTTGGAAATATTCTGTAAGGATAGAATTGGCACGGGAATTAATCTAAAAGATGAAAATAAAAAGGGAAATGCAGCGAATGATCTTATGGCTAATCTTCACTACATTTCCCATACATTGAAATAACAGTTTTTAATTTCGTACCGGTTTGCCGGTTTTGATCACGCTTTGTAAGCGTTCCAGCGTTTTGCGTTCACCGCACAAACTCAGGAAGGCTTCCCTTTCGAGATCCAGCAGGTATTGTTCACTTACAAAAGAGGCTTCTGTAAGATCCCCGCCACACATTACATAGGCCAGTTTATTGGCTACTTTCTGATCGTGTTCTGAAATATAGTTACCGAACTTCATGGCGTATACGCCTGCCAGTAAGGCTCCTAAAGCACCGCGGCCCATTACTTTGATATCCGTTCTTTCCACGGGGCGGGTGTATCCTTCGTCGGCCAGCGCTATCACGCTACGTTTGGCGTCGGCAATGAGGCGACTGAGGTTCATGGTTACTTCATCATGTCCTTTTTTCAGTACGCCCATATCGAATCCTTCAAAACCGGAGGTAGCTACTTTAGCAGTGGCAACGGTCATAAAGTAATCTTTCAGGGGTTCTTCTTCGATGCGGCCTTCCTTAAATTCCAGGCTGGCGCGGAGCGTCATTTCCTTGGTGCCGCCGCCACCGGGGATCAGGCCCACGCCCAGCTCCACCAGCCCTATATAGGTTTCGGCTGCCGCTTGTACTTTATCGGCATGCAGGCACATTTCGCAACCACCGCCCAATGTAAGCGCATGTGGCGCCACTACTACCGGTACGGAGGAATAACGGAGCCGCATGGTACTGCGCTGGAAAAGCCGCACGGCCATATCCAGCTCATCATATTCCTGTTCCGCCGCCAGCATGAAGATCATACCCACATTGGCGCCGGCAGAAAAGTTAGTGCCTTCGTTGCCTACTACCAGTCCGCGGAAATCTTTCTCCGCGCGGTCTATCGCCTTATTCAAACCTTCCAGCACCTCTCCGCCGATGGTATTCATTTTTGTTTTCCAGTCGAAACAAACCACGCCATCGCCAATATCAATGAGGCTGCAGGCACTGTTTTTCCACACTACATTATTGGAGAAGTTTTCCAGGATAATGAACTGTCCTTCTCCGGGTAGCGGTTTATAAGCCTGTGTGCTTACGTCGTAATATAATTTCTTGCCGTTATCTACTTTGTAGAAGCTGGTGATCCCTTTCGCCAGCATATCTTTTACCCATTGAGCCACGGTGAGCCCTTTGGCCTCAATGAGTTTTACAGATGCTTCCACACCCAGGAGGTCCCAGGTTTCGAAGGGCCCGATTTCCCAGCCGAAGCCGGCTTTCATGGCGTCGTCTACTTTATAGAGGTCATCCGCTATTTCGGGAATGCGGTGCGATACATAGGAGAAAAGGAAGGCATGGAACTGCTGGTAAAATTGGCCGGCTTTATCTGAAGCGCCTGCCAGCGCTTTGATGCGTTGTTTCAGGTCTTCAATGGGCTTGGCTGCATCAATGCTGGAAAACTTTGCCCGTTGCTTGGGTCCGTATTCCATTGTTTGCAGGTTCAGTGTAAGGATTTCCTTGCTGCCGCCTTCTCCCTTGGTTTTCTTATAAAATCCCTGTCCTGTTTTATCTCCCAGCCAGTTGTTTTCCACTACTTTCTGGAGGAAAGGCGGTATTTTAAAGATACCGATGGCTTCATCCTGCGGGCAATTTTCCATGACGCCTTTGGCTACTTTCACGAGGGTGTCTATCCCTACCACATCGGCGGTACGGAAGGTAGCGGATTTTGGGCGGCCTATTACCGGGCCGGTGAGCGCATCAATTTCGTCGATACCCAGTCCCATTTCCTGCATGATGTGAAAAATGGCCATGATAGAGAACACGCCTACCCTGTTGGCAATGAATGCGGGGGTATCTTTACACAATACGGTTGTTTTTCCGAGGAAAAGGTCGCCGTAGTGCATGAGGAAATCGATGACGGCGGGATCTGTATGTGGTGTTGGAATAATTTCGAGTAAACGGAGATAGCGGGGCGGGTTAAAGAAGTGGGTACCGCAGAAGTGTTTCTGAAAATCTTCACTGCGGCCTTCCGTCATCAGGTGGATGGGGATACCGGAGGTGTTGGAGGTGATGAGGGTACCTGGTTTCCGGAATTGCTCCACCTGGGTAAACACGCTTTTCTTCACATCCAGGTTTTCCACTACTACTTCAATGATCCAGTCTACATCCGCCAGGCGTTTCATATCATCAGTAAAGTTGCCTGTTTTAATGCGTTTGATCACATCTTTGGTAAAAACGGGCGAAGGATTGGATTTAACAGCTGCCTGCAGTGCATCGTTCACGATCCGGTTTTTCACGGCCGGATGATCGAGCGGCAGGTTCTTTTTCTTTTCCGCCTCGTTGAGTTCCTTTGGCGCTATATCCAGCAGTAACACCTGTACGCCTATCCCTGCAAAATGACAGGCGATCCTTGATCCCATTACCCCCGAACCTAAAACGGCTACTTTGTTGATGTGTCTCATTGCTTTGGCTTTTAGCTGTAGGCTTACGCGGAGCCTCCAGCATTTGTAACTTAAATTTACCGATCCCTGAATTTAGCATTTTTTGGAGTTCCACCATCAGGGTGTACGCGATTTCTATAATACTTTTTTGTAAAGACAGGTAAAATAGGCGGGTGCTTAACAATTTGGGGGATATTTCAGATGCAGGGAGATAAACATATAATAATCCACATATAAAAATAAAGCCGATACAAAATTGTGCGGAGCATCGCCTTCGGGCGATGCGGAATTTGTCTGACTCAGGATTAAACTGATTATGCTGATTACGCTGATTATTTTGGTTGATTATTCCGGATTTTAAAAGATTAAGGGAGATATAAGCGATTCGCCTATATCTCCCTTAATCTTTCTTTATCATTGCTTTGCACCCACTTTGCACCCGCTTTACACCTGCTTTGCACCCGAAGTATCCGTGCTGTGCACATGGAGGCAATGCGGAGGTGAGGTGGACTTGATCCGGGATCAAGCTACCCTGGCTGGTTTCAGCTTACCCCGCTGCCTGGCTTTACCGCTTCGGCAGGGTTCACGAAAATGAGCTTCCCGTTATCTTCCGCCATGAGGATCATGCCCTGGCTTTCGATACCGCGCATTTTGCGGGGCGCCAGGTTGGCTACCAGGGTTACCTGTTTGCCTACAATATCTTCCGGGCTGAAGTGCATAGCGATGCCGGAAACAACGGTACGTTGTTCTGTGCCGATGTCTACCAGCAGTTTCAGTAATTTATCTGCTTTGGCCACTTTCTCCGCCTGCAGAATGGTGCCTACACGCAGGTCAAGTTTGGCGAAATCATCGTATTGAATTTCGGGTTTTGCAGGGGCGGCAGGTGTTTCCTCCACAACGGGAGCAGCTGCTGCAGCTGCATCCATTGCCTGTTTTAAACCGGCGTGGAGTTTTTCCACCTGTGCAGTTACCTGTTCATTTTCCACCTGTTTGAACAGCAGCTCAGGCGGACGCAGGGAATAGCCTACACTCAACAGTTTGTCGCTGCCTGCATTGTCCCATTCCAGCATACGATCCACTACTTTCAGCATATGGCAGATCTTCTTGGCGGTAAACGGCAGGAATGGATGGGAGAAGATGGCCAGGTTGGCGGTCATCTGTAATGCAATATGCAGGCAGATGTCGATACGTCCCTGTAAAAACGCCATATCCTTTTCCTCATACTGTGGGTATTTCGGATGCTGTTCGCCGGCTTTCAGCTTATCGAGTACGCTGGCCAGGATCCAGGGTTCATTCTTCTGGAGGTATTGGTTGCCTTTGCGGGCAAATTCAATCACTTCAGACAATGCTTCCCGGAAGCGGTAGGTTTCAATACTGGTTTCTATCTTTTCTTTTGCCAGTGCAAATTCTTTCAATGTTTCCGTGTCGCCGTCGTTGATGAACTCCGGATGCAGCGGTGGTACTTTTCCGCCGCACAATTTGTGCATCAGCACCATAGCGCGGTTTACGAAGTTGCCGAATACGGCTACCAGCTCACTGTTATTACGGTCCTGGAAATCTTTCCAGGTGAAATCGTTATCCTTTGTTTCCGGCGCCGTAGCGCATAATACATAGCGCAGCACATCCTGCTGATCGGGGAAGTCCTGGATATAATCGTTTACCCAAACCGCCCAGTTACGGGAGGTAGATACTTTTTCCCCTTCAATATTCAGGAACTCGTTGGCCGGTACATTATCGGGCAATACAAATCCGCCGTGCGCTTTCAGCATAGCCGGGAAAATGATACAGTGGAAAACGATATTGTCTTTACCAATGAAGTGTACCAGTTTGGTATCGTCTTTACACCAGTAATCCGCCCAGTTTTCGGTCAGTTCCTTTGTAGCGGAGATATAACCGATGGGTGCATCAAACCATACATACAATACTTTTCCTTCCGCATCGGGCAGGGGTACTTTGATGCCCCAGTTGCTGTCGCGGGTCATAGCGCGACTTTGCAGGCCGCTATCCAGCCAGCTTTTGCACTGACCGTATACATTGTTCTTCCACTCTTTATGACCGTCGATGATATATTCCTTCAGCCATGGTTCGTAGTTCTGCAGCGGCATGTACCAGTGTTTGGTTTTCTTTTTCACCAGTGGTGCATTGCTCAGTGCAGAATGCGGGTTAATCAGTTCGTCGGGACTTAACGTTCTTCCGCAGCGCTCGCACTGGTCGCCATAGGCTTTATCGTTACCACAGTTGGGGCAGGTGCCTATAATGTACCTGTCGGCCAGGAACATTTCTTTCTCCGGGTCAAAAAACTGTTCGCTTTCTTTTTCTTCAAACAGGCCATCGTTGTACATCTTCAGGAAAAAGTCCTGCGAGGTTTTGTGGTGTACAGGAGCGCTGGTACGGGCAAAAATATCGAAGGAAATGCCCATTGCTGCAAAGCTGTCGCCTATCACTTTGTGGTATTTGTCTACCACATCCTGGGGGCTTACGCCTTCCTTCATTGCTTTGATGGTAATGGGAACTCCGTGTTCATCTGTACCGCAAACAAATTTTACATCTGCTTTTTTTGCGCGTAAATAACGCACGTAAATATCTGCAGGCAGGTAGCAGCCGGCGAGGTGTCCGATGTGCACCGGGCCATTGGCATACGGTAATGCCGCAGTTATTAAATATCTATTAAATTTTGCCATATTCTCTTAACGAATGCTTAAATAAACTTTAAATCGATGATTGTTTTTGGAATCACCATAACAATTTATCATCTTAGTCGGCGAAAAAAGAATCAATTTACGCTAACTAATCTGCAAAGGTAAACAAAAGGAACAATGGTAAAAATTCCGCCATATTTGAAAAAAGGTGATCTGATCGGAATTACCTGCTCCAGCAGCAAAATGGATCTGCAGGCGGCGGAGTATGCGCGTGGCGTACTCACTTCCTGGGGATACCGGGTGCATCTCGGTATTACGGTGGGCACCAGCTTTCATAATTTCTCCGCACCGGACGAGCTGCGGCTGGAAGAGCTGCAGGATATGCTGAACGACCCTGAAATAAAAGCGATTATATTTGGCCGTGGTGGTTATGGTATGGTGTGCATCATAGATAAACTGGATTTTACCCGTTTCCGTAAGCATCCCAAATGGCTTTGCGGCTACAGTGATATTACCACGCTGCATTCGCATGTGCAGCGGCGTTTAGGCATAGCCACCATGCATTCCATGATGTGCAGCGGCATTACTCCTGCTACATTTGACAATGAGTATACCGAAAGCCTGGCGGCGGCATTGCGTGGCAAGGTTTACCGTTATTCCGCTCCTGCGCATCCGCTGAACAGGGAAGGGAAAGCCACCGGCATACTGGTGGGCGGCAATTTGTCGATCCTCGCCAACCTTTCAGGTACACCATCCCAGATCAATACAAAAGGTAAGATCCTGCTGCTGGAAGATATCGGTGAATACCGGTATAACATTGACCGCATGATGTATAACCTGAAACGTGCCGGCTGGCTCGACAACCTGGCTGGTCTTGTAGTAGGCGCTTTCACAGATGGCAAAGAAACAGATACGCCTTTCGGGCAATCCGAATATGAAATTATCAGCAACCTTGTTAAAGACTACGACTTCCCCGTTTGCTTTGGTTTTCCAAGCGGGCACCAGGCGGCCAACTATTCACTGAAACTGGGTGTGAAGCATGAACTGAAGATAGGCGCCAAAACGGTGTTGGCGGAAGCGAAGTGATCGCCTTCGGCGGGCAGGCAGCTAATCCTCCACGTCGGGAACGATCTCCAGGCCGTATTCTTCTGCGGTGAGGACACCTGCAGTGCGGGTGCTGTCGATCAGAGCGGTGTCTGGCTGCAGATCGTGCACAATGGTTTGGTTGTGCAGGTAGTCGATGCCATAGAATTTGCCGGCAATACCCAAAGGGACGCCGATCAGGTATTTGATCACTTCGCAAACGATCTGGGTGCCGAGGGCGCCGTGGGTAGCACCGAGCGCGCCTGCATCAAAATTGCGGTATTCTTCCGTAAGTGGTAATGCACAACGGTAAGAGGCAGAGGAGGTACCATCGGGCATGGGCATATTAAAGCCGGCAAACCAAGCCAT
>NZ_DATMTE010000329.1:0-4975 GCF_035564935.1 Chitinophaga sp.
GCCGGTAGCGTTTTTACAGCTGGAATAGGCAGGCTCCTTTCTCGGAAAAATTGATTATTGGGTACACGAAGCGCTTTCTTCGTGTATTTGCTATGCAAATAAGTGTTGGAATTTAGTGTTTTAAAGAAAAAAACTACCCCGAAACCCGTCTTTTACGGCGGGGAAAAGAGATCTACCCCACCCATTTCCCATGAAATAACCCCTCACATCATCTCCATTACATTTACAGGTCAGGTCCACGTTTACGCAAGGCAAAAGCCGGCGCCTACATATTCTGTAGTTCTTTCTGACTTACTTCCTTATACCCCGTCTTAGGTATGTCGAAATAGGAAGCAGGGATCGGGTACAATTCTACCTTAACAGCCACTACCCTCGTTTTAGACCCGGTTTTGGTAAGGATCTCAAATTCCAGCGGGATCCCTTTCAGGTTTACAAAACGGCGGTTGTACTGCTTATTCTCCGGAACGAGGTCAATAGCATAGTATACCTCGAAGGTTTTACCGTCGGGCATCGTACCAATGGCTTTCCTGCAGTCGTAACCCGCTATTTTCTTGATCTCTTCCTGGTCCTGGAACTTAATTCCCTCATATTGTTTCAGGTCTTTTTCATATTGATCTTTCCCTGCACGTATCAGGTACTTGTTACCATGCTGGTCTATCAGCGTGGTCATGGTTTCAGATTTACTGTTGATCAGGTAGGTATAGTGTACAATGTTGAAATTCATATCTATCCTGCTCAGCGGTCCGCGCATATACTGGGTAAAGGTGCTGCCCTCCAGCATGGCATCCATTTGCAGCTGCTCCGGTGGCAATTCCATTTTGTAAACGATCCTGGCATCTGAAACAACACGTTGCGCCAGCAATGTGCCGGTGCAGCACAGGAAGGTAAAAGTTAATAACAACCGATTTGACATAGTGTGGTGAATTAAGATAATGGCAATCCGTGATCTGTTACCAGTTGAGCTTTTCTTTGTTTAAAAAAGCGGCTATCCCGCGTTTACAGTCGTTGTGGCCCCGGGTGGCAGCATTTAGTATGGCTGCGTGCGCCAACCCTTCCGCTACCGGTAAGTCCAACACTGTGCCAATCAGTTTTTTGGTGACCTTAAGGGAGTTTGCAGAAGCTTCATTACATAGGCTGGCAGCCACTTTAGCTACCTTTTGGGCTATTTCCGGCGCGGGTATTACCGCGGTGATCAGGCCATCGGCCGCAGCTTTTTCAGCTGTTACCAGTTTACCGGTTAACAATAACTCCCGGGAGCGGCCCTCTCCTATTTTACGGACCAGGAAAACCGCTACCAGGGCGGGAATAAATCCGATCTTCACCTCCGTATACCCCAGCAGCGCTTCAGGTACGGCGTAGCTGAGGTCGCACAGGGTTACCAAACCGCAGCCACCGGCAACGGCATGTCCTTCTACCTGCCCGATCACTATCTTATCAAGATCATAGATCTCCCGGAACAATTGCATCAGTTCCCGTGAGTCTGCGAGGTTTTCATCATAGGTATTTTGCTGCAGTTGTTGCAGGTATTCCAGGTCGGCGCCTGCACAAAAAGCCTCGCCATTCCCCTTCAACACCACTACTTTCACGGCTTCATCAGCTGCCGCTGCGCGGAATGCTGCACGAAGCTCCGTTACCATAGGTCCGTTGAGCGCATTACGCTTCTCAGGCCGGTTCAGGGCGATGGTGGCTACCCGTTCGGATACAGTATATTGGATAAAAGAAAATGCCATAAACAAAGAATTTCAGGCCTTGCTTATGGCAATCTAAACAAAAAAAATTTAATGGGTAATCTCCTGTATTACCTGACCTACACTGCCGCTTGGCATCTGGATATGCAGCAAAGCAGCCAGGGTGGGCGTAATATCTGTCATTCCAATGGTACGGTTGGTTTTACCCGGACGAACATTCCATCCCATCCACACCAGCGGGATATGTGCATCATAAGGATACCATAAACCGTGAGTAGTGCCCACATTGCCGCCATCAATGTATCCTGGCGTTAATACTACCTGGATATCGCCGCTCCTTTTGGTGTTAAAGCCGTTGGACAGCATCGTGCGCATGGGCTCCGGTAAAACGGTCCACATAAGATTATCCGTAGAAAAAGCTTTGGAAATAGCGGGCGATTTAAGCAGCTCCCGTATCATGAACTGGCGGATATCCGCTTCGCTTTTACCCGCCTGCGCAATAGCGTCGTGGTTCAGCCAGAACTGGTAATTATCGGTAGCTTTTACGGCTTCCTTCACGCCAAACCTGGCTGCTACCTGCTCATTCAGGGAAGCTACTGCTGCTTTATCGTCCCAGGTGCCGCCAGGCAGTTTGTTTTCCGCCATAAATCCCGGCACATGTGCTACCCCATGATCGGCTGTGATAAAGAACAGGTATTGTCCTTTTCCCACTTTCGCATCAAGGTAGCTGAAAAACGCCGCCAGGTCCTGGTCCAGGCGCAGGTAAGTATCTTCCGCCTCCACAGAATTAGGTCCGAACTGATGCCCTACATAATCCGGGGAAGAAAGGCTGATGGCCAGCAGATCTGTTACCGGTCCTTTTCCCAGGCCATAGGCTTCCATCGCTTTTTTTGCAAATTCCAGCGTCATGGTGTTGCCATAGGGAGAAGCTGAAACAGCTGTATTGGCGATCTCCGACAAGGGGTGAGGAAACGAGGTATTGACCGCATTTTTATACTTTCCTTCGTAAGCTTTTTCATCAGCAGTACTGAGGGTATAAGTAGATGTGGGATAAAGGGTGGTCCATGGTTTGCTCAGGTATTGCTGCGGGAATTGCTGCCGGTTGAATTGCAGGGCCCATGCAGGCAGTTCATTCATGTAGTAAGTGCTGCTCACCCAGTTACCGGTGCCGGCATCATACCAGAAAGCCGCATTGGCACTGTGCCCGGCAGGGAGAATAGCGCCGCGGTCTTTAATGGCTACGCCTATTACCTTGCTCTGGAAATTATTGGATAACTTCAGTTCGTCGCCGATAGTGGTTACCAGCATATTCCGCGGGCTCATTTTACCGGCAGCGGAAGAGCTGCCCACCGTGGTTACCGTGGTGTCTTCCGCGCAGTATACGGTGCGGCCCAGTTCAGGACTGTACCAGGTGTTGCCGATAATGCCATGTATAGCAGGTACAGAGCCGGTATACACACAGGTGTGCCCGCAGGCGGTAATAGTAGGCGTGTAATTGATCAGGGTATTTTCACAGGAAAAACCTTCCCGCAGTAAACGTTTAAAACCACCGGCGCCATACCTGCCGGCAAAGCGGTAGAGGTAATCCCAGCGCATCTGGTCTACCACCATACCCACTATGAGTTTGGGACGGGCTGCAGGTTTGGTGTTCACGGCAACAGATGGCTTTGAAGAAGAAAGCTGCTGCGCAGTGCCGTTGATGGCAGATAATAAGAATGCGGCTGCCAGGAAATGTGTAAATTTCATCAGATTGTAATAATTTAAAAGTCTTTGTAATACAATAAGATAGACCATCATATTGCATTAATAAATACGAAAAACGGCTTGCGCCAAATGTGAATCAAGTTTACAAAAAGTAATATTTTAATACCTTTGTGTCCATTTTAAATGGAATGAATTAACCATTACATAATATACCGTATGGATATTTTCGAGAAACTGCTGAAACATCTGGGCCCTATCGGGGAGCATTCAGACAGAGCCCACGGCTATTTTGCCTTTCCTAAACTGGAAGGGGAAATAGGCCCCCGCATGAATTTCCGGGGAAATGAAAAGATTGTCTGGAGCCTGAACAACTACCTGGGTTTGGCCAACCACCCGGAAGTGCGTGCTACTGACGCCAAAGCTGCCGCAGACTTTGGGATGGCCTCTCCGATGGGAGCGCGTATGATGAGCGGAAATACCAACTACCACGAGCAGCTGGAGAATGAATTGTCCGATTACATGGGCAAAGAAGCCACAACCTTACTGAACTATGGCTACCAGGGCGTTATGAGCGCCATTGATGCTGTAGTAGGCCGCAGGGATGTAATTGTATACGATGCAGAGTGCCACGCCAGTATCCTGGATGGATTACGCCTGCACCCGGGCAAGCGCTATGTATTCAAGCATAACGATATAGAAGATTTCGATAAGCAGATGAAACGTGCAACCGAACTGGCTAAAACGCAGGGCGGTGGTATACTGGTGGTTACAGAAGGCGTATTTGGCATGGCCGGCGACCAGGGTAAACTGAAGGAAATTGCCGCATTTAAAGATAAATATCAATTCCGCCTGCTGGTAGATGATGCCCACGGCTTTGGAACAATGGGTAAAACCGGCGCCGGTACCGGCGAAGAACAGGGTGTTCAGGATAAAATTGACCTGCTGTTCAATACTTTCGCAAAATCCGGTGCTTCCATTGGTGCTTTCATCAGCGGCGAAAAACAAATCATCAACTACCTGCGCTATAACATGCGCTCCCAGATCTTCGCAAAATCCATCCCGTTACCTATCGTAATCGGTCACCTGAAAAGGGTACAGCTGATGCGTCAGCATCCTGAAATGAAAGCGAAGCTGTGGGATAATGTGAATAAACTGCAGAATGGCCTGAAAGAACGCGGGTTTAATATTGGCAGAACCAATTCCCCGGTAACGCCTATCTATCTCCAGGGCGATATTCCCGAGGCAACCGCGATGTGCCTGGATCTGCGTGAAAACTACAACATCTTCTGTTCTATCGTGGTATACCCCGTTATTCCAAAAGGACAGATCATTTACCGCCTGATCCCAACCGCTGCCCACAGTGATGAGGATATTGAACTCACCCTGAAAGCGTTTAGCGAAACCAAAGCAAAACTCGATGAAAAAGTGTACCAGGTTGCTGAAATTCCAATGGTATAACTGACACATTTTATCATATTACATAAAAGCCTTCCTGCTTTCCAGGAAGGCTTTTCTATTTAAAATGGGAAAAGGCCAGAGGGGTCATAGCGAAGAAGGTACAGCAAATCGGGTAAAACAAAAAG
>NZ_DATMTE010000330.1:0-5119 GCF_035564935.1 Chitinophaga sp.
CACTCACCCAATGATATTGCCGAAGTATATTATCTTTAAAACTTCCAAAATCTATAAATTGAATACCCGCTCCGTTTTTTACCGGATTATTATAAACCACCCGATGCGCCGATTCGTTTACCCTTTTACAAATTTCATTGCAGTCTGTTAGCTGTTTTTGTGTTAATTCAGGGTTTAATTTTGAAAGCCTTTCACTTACCGGCAATAGCCAGTTTTTACCAAATTCCATTGATAATTTTAAACCCAGGTTTAATATGTTATCTGATAAATTCATTTTAAACATTGTCAATTGTTAGCTGGCAATATCGGGCCATATTGCCCTTATTAACCCGGAATTTTTTCTCCATAATACGCCAGCCCCCGTATCGGATCCTGTATAATCCTGCCGGTGGCCATGCCATAATGAGCGGCCGTTTCCTTCAGTATATCTTCAAAATGAAAAGCAATGGAACCAGCGCAGTTAAGCGTATAACCGGCATAGTCCGGGTAATGGCAAACCAGGGAACGGAAGAAATCGTGGAATGCATCCGTGGCTAACTGATATATAAATTCATCGTCGAGATGCTGCTTTACAAATTTAGTAAACCCGGCGCAGAAACGGTTTGCCATAGGGTCTTTGTATACGCGTTCCATGATTTGTTCCTTTGTTAATCCATAAACAGCCAGGAACTGCCGCCTGAGCGGCAATGGAAGGTATTCACGGCAATAGGCGATCAGTAACTTCTTTCCGATGTAGCTGCCACTGCCTTCATCTCCCAACATATATCCCAGCGGATCAATAGAATGCGTGATCTGCGCCCCGTCATATAAACAGGTGTTGGTACCTGTTCCGAGAATGGCTGCGAAACCAGGCTTGTTGCCTAATAACGCCCTGGCAGCTGCCAGCAGGTCGCTGCCTACTGAAACCACAGCATTCTCAAACAACGCGCTGAGCGCCTGCGTAATCACCTTTTCTGTGGAAGGCTCGCAGCCTGCGCCATAAAAATTCACTTCTGTTACTGCGGCACGCAACACCTCCGCGGGCAACGCTTTATGCAGCGATTGCCGGATATACTGACTATCCACATAATAGGGATTATACCCTTCCGTACTGAAATATAACGGCTCCTTTCCCGGGCCAATCAAACACCAACTGGCTTTTGTGGACCCACCATCTGCAATTAATTTCATACAAATTTTTTAACGTAAAAAATATCAGGCTTTTCCCCTTGCAGGCATGCCTGCCCTGTATCCCCTCAATGCATAAAAGGCAATGAATAAATAACAGGGAACTAATATCCAGTAGGCCTGTCTTGGACTCCAGGCATCAGCAAAATGCCCGTACAACAAAGGTATAACCGCTCCGCCGCCAATGGCCATTACCAACATGGAGGAGCCTATCCTTGTGAATTTGCCTAATCCATGAATAGCCAGCGGCCAGATGGAAGGCCACATCAGGGAATTGGCGACACCCAGCATGGCAATAAAGAATACCGACACCACACTTTGCAGGAACAATGCTGCAATGGCAAAGGCAATACCTAAAAAGGAAGAAACGATCAACGCCTGCCGCTGGCTGATATACCTGGGAATGCAGATGATCCCGATCATATAGCCCAGCAGCATACCACTCAATGTAAAACTGGTGAAGAACTTCGCGGTAGACAATACAATACCCATCGAAGCACCATAGCTGATGATCGTATCCCCGGCCACTACTTCCACACCCACATAAAGGAATAACGCTACTACCCCCAGCAACAAATGGGAAAACTGGAAGATACTGTTCTTCACAGTTGCGGGCTCCCCGCCGGCACTGTCTTCTTCCCCGGTATCCACTTCCGGCAGGGATGAAAAATAAATAGTGATGGCCAGCAATATCAATACTACCGCCATCACACTATAAGGCATTATTACTTTATGCGCCAGCGCATCCAGCGCCGCCTGGCGGACCTCCGGGCCCATAGCGGCAATGCTGCCCTGTAATGCATCTGCATCCTGCAGCACCACCATGCCTAATACAATTGGAGCAATAATACCTGCCACACCATTACAGATCCCCATGATGCTGATCCGCTTTGCCGCGCTTTCCCTTGGCCCCAGGATGGTGATATAGGGATTGGAAGCGGTTTGCAGTATAGAAAGACCAGTGCCCTGCACAAATAGTCCTGCCAGGAAAAGCCCGTAAGTCCTGCTCAGGGCAGCAGGTATGAACATAAGCGTTCCTGCTGCCATGATCAGCAAACCTGCTGCCATCCCCTTTTTAAAACCTGTAAATTTCAATATGCCTGCCGCCGGCAGCGCCATCACCAGGTATGAAATATAAAAGGCAAAGGTGACCAGGTAAGCTTCAAGGTTGGTCAGCTCACAGGCTATCCGCAGGTAAGGGATCAATACAGATCCCAGCCATGTTACAAAGCCGAATATAAAAAATAATATCCCGATAATAATGATGGCCTTACCGGGGCTGGCCGCTTTTGAATAGTTCCCTTCCATACTACCTGTTTTTCTGCCTGATGGCTTCAATGATCCGTTCATAAATATCCAGCGGAGGAAGCCCCGGCTGACCGTACCAGAAGAAGGATCCAAACCCTTCGTATACTCCTGCGCGGATATGCCATGCTACCGGCAAATAGCTGGGCACGTCGTTGCAATATCCGGCTACGGATACGAGCTTATCCGGCCATATGCCGCGGATTCCTTTACCATACTCGGTAACAGCTTCCCGCGAAATACCTACTAACTTCCAGTTCCCGATATTGATCGTTTGCACATATTCCGGTAATATATTTTCCACAGCATTATTTCTGTACCGTTGCAACATCAGGTTAGCCCAGCGCACATTCTTCTCTGCTTCAACATCCCCGGTTTTTCCTTCATTCGCCTCTTTAAACCGCGATATACTGTCTGCACTCCACGGCTGTACAGGAATGTTCACGGTATCCAATGAAAAGCTGATATCTCCTTCTATGCGTTGCATGCCGGAATCCAGTACATGCAGCACGTCTGTTGCCAGCTCGGTTCCTGTTTGCCGGTGATCGCTGCTACGGGGATTGATATCTCCGCCGCAGCCCTGTATGAAAACGGCATTGTCTGTTCCCGTGCGTTGCTCTACCAGCTGTCGCGCAACGGATGGATAGTTGGCGCTGAGGGTAAATGATTCTTCCTCTGCATTTTTAAATACAGGATGACAGCCGGTCAGGAACAATACGCTCTTCAGCCTGTTCTGCGTATCGGTGATCTTTAATACATCCACCACATTATCGTACGGTTTGGCCGCATTGGCTTCCGCCCTGCGGTTACGCCCTATCGCCGTGGTTCCTCTCGTAAAATAGAGCCGGGAAGGTGATAAATTATCGACCGCTGTTTCAATGGCACGGATAATACCCGCCTTCACTACATTGCGCAGGTAATTGCTATCGGGGAAATGATAGAAATCACCCCAGGTGATCCACGTTTGGGTAACCGGCGCAAAATGGGTATGCGATGCATTGAGCAGGATAGCAGATGGTGGTATATTCCTGCTTTTAAAGATCGCTTCTTTCACGGCTGTGCCAAGTGATGCGTTGAAACCACACACGTCTATGCCCACTATCACCACCGTTTTATTATTCCTGCGAATGGCCAGGGCCCGGGTGGTGAGGTTATTCATCGTTTTATGACTGCCTTTATACAACAGATTCCGGGCATCCACTGCATACAAAGTATGATCATGAACAAGCAATTGCCTCACAGCGATTGTGTATGTTACATCATTCTTCCGGCCAATTTCCCGCCATGCTGCTTCCCCCCGGCCAGGAACGCCCGTCCACAGGCTATCGCCGCTGTTCACACCATATAGCTCACGGCCGTTGCTGGTCATACTGATGAAACGGGGCGCCGCGCCCGACGGCTGCCAGGTGATTTTTCCCGCGGCAACCGTTCCTTCCATCAGCACGTTTTCTACAGACGCGTACAATTTACCATGCAGTTGCGTAATGGCTGTTACAAAACCAGGGCCCGTTCGTTTTTTCCAATTAATGTGGTTGCTGTGCGGCATGCCCTCCAGCATTTCATTGGCGGTATCCACCGCATAGAATTTTCCGTTCATTGCGGTAAGCGCCTTCAGCACCGGGGCTTTGCCGGCAGCTTTCCATTGAAAAGTATCTGCCGCAGGAATACCTGTCATCCAGTCGCCATGCAAATTAGTGGCAAACAACCTGCCGTTTGCCGCCGTGATGGCGGTAATATCTGCAGGTTGCACCGGTTGCCAGGTAAGACTGAAACGCCCTTCCCTTGGTACGCCATAACCTGCCAGGGCAGCGGAATATACTGCGCTGGTATCCGGATCAATGTGTACAGTTGCGGTGCCGGTCATGTACCCATTTTGTGCAAAGGCGGCCGGCGCGCTTAAAAGCAACGCCGCACCTGTAATCAAACACATTTTCATATGTTCTCTGTATTTCTTTCTGAAAGATGATCCAGTGCTTTCCTGACGCTGCCATGAGCGATCAGCAGCTTTTTGGCCGCTTCATAATCCTGTATACGGGCTTTTGACATCAGCATTTTCACTGCCCTGTCAATGATCTTATTATTGATCAGCGCCACGTTCACCATGCGGTTGTCTTCCACTCTGCCAAGCTGTATCATGGTGGTGGTGCTGATGATATCAAAGATCATTTTTTGCGCAGTACCACATTTCATACGGGTGCTGCCGGAAACAAACTCCGGCCCGGTGATCACCTCCACCGGGAAATCAGCTTCAGCTGCAATGGGAGAACCGGGATTGCTTACAATGCAGCCGGTGGTAATACCATGCGCCCGGCATTCCTTTAAACCTTCCAGCACGAAAGGTGTAGTGCCGCTTGCAGAAATACCGATCGCAATATCATCTTTGCTAATGTGCAGTTCCTGTAATTGCCGCCATCCTTCTTCTGTATCATCTTCCTTTTCTTCCAGCGCTTCTACCAGATGATCTGTACCACCCGCCAGTACTGCATTAAGTAATCCCTTCGGCACACCATAGGTGGTAGGCATTTCAATTACATCCAGCACCGACAAACGGCCACCGCTTCCAGCTCCAAGATAGAACAACTTTCCGCCCTTCCGCAGCTTGTTCACTACAGCATGGATCAACGGGTTCAGCTGTGGCAGCGCTTTT
>NZ_DATMTE010000331.1:0-3802 GCF_035564935.1 Chitinophaga sp.
AAACGCACCCAATTCAAGTTCTCTTTTATTCACTGCCTCAAATACATCATTTGCCGCATGATGAAGATCAAAATAACGCTGGGAATCAGGAGAAAGTTCAGCCATGGGCGTGCCTATTGCGGCATTCAGCTGGCCTACGTCCACGCCTCCTCCGGGCTCTTCAAAATCGTAAATACCATAAGGTGCAAAAAGTGGCTTCCAGCTCTCCATTTTTGCCTTGTGGCCGGCGTCCATGGTGGTGGTGAAACCGCGTGGTGTAAAGCCGCCGGCATCGCTTTCCAGGGCAAAAACATGCTTTTCGCCGCGGGTTTTGGCTACTTCCGCGTATTTCTTGCCTCCGCGCGTACCATTTTCCTCGTTGGCAAACAGCACTACACGCAGGGTATGTTCCGGCTTCAGACCCAGTGCCTTAAAGGCACGCAGCACTTCTATCGATTGTACGCAGCCGGTACCATCGTCATGCGCACCTTCTGCAACATCCCATGAGTCCAGATGCCCGCCAACAGTGATATACTGATCAGGGTATTTACTGCCTTTCAGTTCACCAATCACGTTATGTCCTATTGTGTCTTCCTTCATTTCGCAATTGGTGCGAAGGAATACGCTGGCGCTGTTATCATCCTTCAAACGCTGGCTCAACCGGTCGGCGTCTTCGAGGCCAATGGCTACTGCCGGGATTTTAGGATAGGCGCTGTCGTACTGCATGGCGCCTGTATGAGGGAAGTTATTGGCGCCATGCGACATAGACCTTACAATCACCGCCAAAGCCCCGTACTTCGCCGCCCTGCTGGCGCCCTGACCACGATATTTTACGGCATCGCCATAAGAATAGAATGTTTTTATGAACGTAGGATTAAAGTGGTAGTTATAGAAAACGATCTTTCCCTTTACCTGGTCTTTTTTTGCTTCCAGGTCATCAAAGGAAGCCACTTCCAGCACGGGAGCAGTTACGCCGTCAGGACCGCTGCCCACTGAATTACCCAGGGCCAGCACTTCCAGCGGGGGAATAAAATCCCGGCGTTTGGAAATAATACGTGCTTCTTCCTTGGCTCCCCGTACCCAATGCGGCACCATACACTCCTGGAGATAAACGGTGTCTGCACCGGCCGCTTCCAGCGCCTTCACACCCCATTGCTCGGCTTTTGGCATTTGGGGAGATCCCGCCAAACGGCCACCTATCTGCTTGGTCAGTACCCGCAGGTTTTCGTAAGCAGTGCTATGGGTCAATACTTCATCAGCTAGTTTCCTCAATGTCACTGAATCCTTTTCCTGCGCCACTGCCACGGCTGGCAGGGTACAGGCTAACAAAATTGGCACAATATAATTTCTCATTGCAGCAGGTTAATTTATGGTTAAAACTAATAAAAAAGTGGAAGGAGAAAAGCATAAAGGTGTCCGGCGGCCAACTCCTTTGGTTAACGGTTACCAGCTACCGCTCATCCCTCTCTCCTATGCATTATGTAATATCGTGTTGCTTTTTAGTACCTTTGCAGGATGCAAAAAATCAACTCATGCGCATAGGAATAGTATGTTACCCCACGTACGGTGGTAGTGGGGTGCTGGCCACAGAGCTGGGGAAAGCTCTGGCAGACAAAGGCCATATGGTCCACTTTATTACATATCAGCAACCTGTAAGGCTTAACGCATTTCACGCTAATATATATTATCACGAGGTTCAGGTTCCTACATATCCACTTTTTGATTTTCCGCCCTATGAGTCTGCCCTCAGCAGCACCATGGTGGATGTTATCATTAACCAGAAACTGGATTTGCTGCATGTTCACTATGCCATTCCGCACGCATCTACCGCCTATATGGCCAAACAGATCGTGAAAAAGCATGGCAGAACGGTGCCTTTCATCACCACCCTGCATGGTACAGATATCACCCTGGTGGGGAAAGACAAAACCTACGAACCGGTAGTTACCTTCTCCATTAACGAGTCGGATGCCATTACCGCCGTTTCCGAAAACCTCCGGGATGAAACCTATAAATCTTTCCCGATAGAAAAGGATATAGCCGTTATCTACAACTTCGTGGACACCCAGCGCTTCAGCCGCAGGGAGCTGCCTCATTTCAGGCAGGCAATTGCCCCCAATGGCGAAAAGATCCTGCTGCACGTATCCAACTTCCGCAAGGTAAAACGGGTGCCTGATGTGGTAAAGATATTTGCCCGGGTACGTAAGGAGCTGCCGGCTAAACTGCTGCTGGTTGGCGATGGCCCCGACAGGCCCTCTATCGAATGTCTTTGCCGGGAATTGGGTATTTGTGAAGATGTAAGATTTGTAGGTAAACAGGAGCAGCTGGAAGATGTGATGTCTATCAGTGACCTTTTCCTGCTGCCATCAGAGTATGAAAGCTTTGGTTTGGCTGCGCTGGAAGCAATGGCTGCACGGGTACCTGTGCTTTCCTCCAATGCAGGAGGCTTACCGGAGATCAATATCCCGGGGCAAACCGGTTATATGAGCAATGTGGGAGATGTGGAAGGAATGGCTGCCCATGCCATAAAGCTGCTGAAAGATGAAGCCTTGCTGGAGCAGGTAAGACAAGGAGCCTGGGAACAGGCGCAACGCTTCCATATCGATAATATCATTCCTCAATACGAGGCTTTATACGAAGAAGTATTGCAAAAACAGGTACAGTTGCTCTAACGGGCACGTATCCATTTTTCGGGGTTCTGTTTCACCATGTTGCGATATATCTGTAATTCTATCTCCCCGGCATTGCTACCTGCACCCGGAGCGGCCACACCAAGTGTTTGCCCGCGTTTTACAGAAGCGCCCTTGCTAACACGAACATCCAGTAATCTCACATAGTTGGTAAAATATTTTCCGTGGCGCAGGGTTACCATATACCCTGCGCCCGGCACCATAAATACCATAATTACTTCCCCGTCAAAAATGGCTTTCACTGCGGCGCCCCTGGCGGTGGCGATAATAGTGCCGTTGTGATCCACTTCTATTTTACCTACCCTGCCGGCGCCAAAATGACCAATAACACGGCCTGCATCCACCGGCCACGGCAAACGCCCACGGTTGGCTTCAAAATTGCGCGATAGCGTGAGCGCCTCGGGAGTGGCTACCAGCGCATCTTCACCCGACGTTTTTTCTACCGGCACATCATCCTCTTCCTTTTCTTCTTTTTCCGGTTTCACCGGTAGTTTTTTCCCGGCTTTCTTAGCAGCTGCAATAGCAGCCTTTTTACGGGCAGCTGCCTGGGCCCTGCGACGGGCATCCGCAGCTTTTTTACGGGCCAGCGCCTGTGCTGCAGCCTTCTTTTGTGCAGCCGCTATTTCCCGCCTGATGGCGTTCTGTATGGCCCGGTCTACCTGTCGTGCCTCCGCCTTGCTTTTGTTGATACGCTGTTGTAATTCCTGTTCCTGGTCTTTCAGCTGGGCAATAGTTTTATCAGCCTCCTTCTTATCAGCCAGCAGGTCTATCCGCTGCCGCTGCTCCGTTTGCAACGCCCCGGTTTTCCTGGCCTTCTGTTGTTGCAGGGCAACCAGCTTCTCCCCAAGTAATACTTTGGTAGACAACAGGCTCTCTGCATCCCGGCGCCGGTTTTCACGATACTGCTGCAGGTATTGATAGCGGCGGATGGCATCATTGAAACTGGTAGCGGAAAAAAAGAAGTTCAGCACACTGTAGGAGTCACGGGTCTTATACGCATAAACTACCAGCTGTGCATATCTTGCGCGAAGAGAGTCTACTTCTTTCTCCAGCGTTTGTACGTCACTGTTAGTATCACTGATATCTCCTTCTATTAAACTGATTTCCTTATTGATATGAACGATCTGGGCATT
>NZ_DATMTE010000332.1:0-2858 GCF_035564935.1 Chitinophaga sp.
GGTAGGGGGCTTCTGTTTTACCCTGTAACAATTGTTTCACTATTGCTGCTGCACTGGCGGTGAGCTGAATGGGAGTTCTGTTCGCGCTATCCATTATCCTTGTTTTTGCCAAAGTTAGGGAAAACCATGGGTGGTTGGGCCATGTGGTATACAGCAGGTAACTGGCAGGTACATTGATGGGGCCGTGCAGCTGCTGCATACAGGCTTCATCCATGGGGTGTTTCCGCTGTTGAGGTGGACTTGAAGCGGGTATTACTTTGTGGTGGCGAGTTCCAGGAACTGTTTGTGAAGGGCCAGCACCTGGGGGATCACCACATGCTGCTCATCGTTATAGATCACGTAATCGCTCAGTTTCATTTTAATGGTTTCGTCGATTTGTTTGTAGATGCGCGCCAGCACTTCATTGCGGGTTACATTATCGCGTTTCATAACGCGGTGTACGCGTAAAGGCTGGGGGGCAAAAACGGCGATCACTTTATCGAGGTGATGAAACGATTCTGTTTCAAAGAGCAGGGCGGCTTCTTTTAATACATATGGGGTGTGTTGCTGCAGGGCCCAGTTATCTGAATCGCGGATGGTGGCAGGATGTACGAGGGAGTTCAGGAGAGCCAGCTTGTCTTTGTCGTTGAATACAATATTTCCCAGGAGTTTGCGGTTCAGTGCGCCTTCCGCGTCGTATATTTCTTCACCAAAATGGTGTTTTACCTGCGCGGCGAGTTCCGGGTCGCGGACCATGATATCTTTCGCCCGGTCGTCCGCGTAATATACGGGAACGCCCAGTAATTCAAATATTCTGCTAACGGTGCTTTTGCCGGAGCCAATTCCTCCGGTGATTCCAATCTTTAACATGGCTCCAATTTATAAAAAATTACGAACTACCCATATGAATTACGGAGTTACAGGCAGATGCCGGGGGACCTGGATCCTCGCCTGTTATCTGTCTGTAACTCCGTAGCGGTAATTACGTTAACCGTAATCCTTATTTGGTTTCAGCCGGTTTTTGCTGGGCTGTGGTATATTCCATACTGATGGCAGAACGTTCGATGGTAAAGCTGGTGCCAGGGCTTACTTCCATCAGAACGGTGTTGTTGTCGTTCATTTTCTTCACTTTACCGTGGATACCGGCAATAGTCACGATTTTATCACCTTCTTTCAGGTTATCGATAAATTGTTTCTGCAGTTTTGCCTTTTTAGTTTGAGGTCTGATCATGAAAAGCCACATAACGAGGATCATACCCCCAAAGAACAGGAAAGAAACCCAGGAGCTACCACCGCCTTGGGCACCGCCCTGGGGCGCCATTAATAAAATGTTCAGGATGTTCATTTCTATAATTGATTTAATAGTTTAGTCCGGACTATTTGGTAATGATATTGCACTGGATTTTAGGTCCTACCACATAACCGTCATTATTGTTGATTTTAACAGAAACTTCTTTTTCGGTATAACCGGATTTCCCGTGGCTATCGAAAATAACCTTCATATAACCGGATTGTCCGGGTTTGATAGGTTCTTTTGGCCATTCCGGTACGGTACAGCCGCAGCTGGATATGGCGTCTTCAATGAGCAGCGGGCTGGTGCCTGTATTGGTGAATTTAAAGGAATATTCCACTTTTTCACCGGCTGTAATTTCCCCAAAGTTATGCACCTTTTCTTCAAAGGTAAGCGCGGAAGATTGGCCAGCCTCATTTTTTTGCCCGTTACCGGCTGCAGCCGCAGCGGTATTATTTTTTGCATTATTGTTACAAGCCGCCACCAGCAGGCTTCCACAGGCGAGTAAACAGAACAGTTTTTTCATGGCTTACTATTTTACCGTAAAAATAACTTTTCCCACTTACTTTTTCGGACGGTCCTGTTTCTGCACCAGTTGTTCTTTTTCAAGGTCTTTCAGGATATTATCCAGGATACCGTTGATGAACTGTCCGCTCTGGGGAGTGCTGTAGGCTTTCGCCAGGTCTATATATTCGTTGATCGTTACTTTGGTGGGAATGGTAGGGAAATAGAGGAACTCGCATACACCCATTTCCATCAGCAGCATATCTACTGCAGCAATACGTTCAGAGTCCCAGTTTTGTAATTTGGGCTTGATCAGTTCGAGGCAGTATTCTTTTTTGTCTGTTACTGTGAGCAGGAGTTCCTTTGCGTAGTCCAGTTTTTCTTTACTGATCAGCTGGAGGAAATTGAAGAGATGCGGCTTATTGAAATAATTATTGATCAGGATGCCCATCATTTCTTCGTCGTCGCCCCAGTGAAGGAAGGTGTCTTCCATGTGTTGCTGGAACGGCTCGCTTTTAGCCAGTATTTCTTTATAGATAAATTCCAGTATTTCCTTTTCACCTGCTTTGGTACGGTTACCGTCTGCGATGTAGGCTTTGTAAGTATCCGTGGCAACGAGTTGGTTATACAGCTTTCTTAGCAGATCATCATCTGTTTGCAGCTTCATTTTCCATTGTTCCAGGTTTACCTGGAAGCCTTTGTCGCTGGTTATCTGGTAAATAAATTCATTTCCTGCAATTTTCGTGTTCACCTGCAGGTCCTCGGCTGAGGGTAAGTGTTTGGAAGCACGGGCTTGCGCATCAATTTCAGCGTATTGTGCTACCTGTACCACTGAGTTAAGTAAGTAGGTAAAGATCTGGCAGGTTTGGTCCAGCTTTTCGTTTAAAAGTCTGGTGGCCGTGCCTGGCTTAATATTGCTTTGCTCCATCGTTTCCAGGGCATAAAGTGTTTGCATTACTTTAACCCGGATATTTCTTCTACTGATCATCTTATAAAAAAGAACTGGTATAAGGGCGCAAAAGTAGAGAAAAATTTTCATATTCGCGGATTTTGTCCGACGCGGATTTTGTCTGACTCAGGATTA
>NZ_DATMTE010000333.1:0-2182 GCF_035564935.1 Chitinophaga sp.
GCGGCAAATCCCATTTCCCTGAGGGAAGGAATTTTTATTACCTGTTGTTTAAAGAGATGCTGATAATATTTTTTACAGGGATATTGTTTGAGATGAAAAAAGGTAAGGGTATCATACCATTTCCTGCTGTAAGGCGTGAATATCGTATATGGATCACCGTTATCTTTTAACACTTCGTCCTTTTCCAGTATCACCTGGTCTTTATAACTGTGGAACGATATTCCTTTTTTACTGAGTTGCTTTGCTACTGCGGCGTCCCTGATTTTTGCGTAAGGTTCATAATCATGATTGGTATATACACCGGCTACATTGTATTTATGGGTCCAGTGTTCGAAAGCGGCTTCCGGCGTGCCATAGAACACATCTATCGATGAACCTTGCTCTTCCAGTTGTGCCTGCATTTCTTCCAGCACTTCATGAATAAAGGTAACCCGCCGGTCTTTTTTATCATCCAGGTCGTTGAGAATGTTGGTATCAAAAACAAACACCGGCACAACCGGGTTACCCGGGCGTAGCGCATAATAGAAAGCTGCCTGGTCGTCCAGCCGCAGATCACGGCGAAACCAGCATAAACTGATTTTCTGTTCCATCCTGGTGATTATTTTTTACAGTATGCCTTCATGCAATACTTCATGTAAGATAGCGGCAGTGGCGTTTCCGTAGCTGCTGTCGCGGAAAAGGCCTACCCAGCGGATGCCATAGATGGCATTGGTTAAAAATATTTCGTCCGCATTTTCGAGGTCTTCTATATTGAGGGGTTTCTCTTCTACTTTGAATGGCAGTTCCGTTTTCAATAGATATTTTCGCATTACGCCGCACACGCCTCCTTCCGATAATGGCGGCGTATACAGTACTTTATTCCGTACTACAAATACATTGGCAATGGTACTGTCGGCCACCCTTCCGTATGGATTAAGTAAAATAGCTTCGTTTAGCCGGTGCTGCTTGGCATACATTGCCGCCATTACATACGGCAGGCAGTTGTTTGACTTAATAGCAGAGAGTTTATCGCAGCTCTTTTTTACATCGGGAAAAATATCCGTTACCAGGCCGTTATTGTTTAACTCCAATACGGTTCTGCTTAATTCCCAGCATTGGATAATGTAATTGGGCAGGTTATTAACAGGATCATACAAACCGCCATCAGAGCGGAATATAGCGAGGCGCACACGGGCCAGTTGTGATACATTGTTTTGGCTGCAGAGCTCCAGTATCTGCTTAACGAAATATGCTTTTGTAAAATGAACCGGGATATCAAAGTGCAGCAGGTGTAAGCTGGCAAGCAGCCGTTCAAAGTGCAGGTCTGCCAGCAATACTCGTCCCTGGTATACTTTCAGGGTTTCAAAAAAGCCATCCCCGTATCTGAAAGATCGATTATCTGCCGTAAAAATCGGGTCAGCTGCAGGAATATATTTACCGTTATAACAAAGAAATCCAACTTGCACCTCGAACTATTTTAGCAAGTTGAAAGGTAGCAATTATTTAGGGATTTTTAAGTGTAGAGATTTAGATGTTTTGTTTCAGGGAAGTATGTATTCCAAAAACAAAACATCTAAATCCATCTAAAAATTAAATGTTATTTACTTTTCTGTAATCCGCCAAAACGTATACCTACAAAGCCATCCAGCTGATGAGAAGAACCCAGTAATGCACTGATTACGCTGCCGGAGCCAAGGAATAACGGCCCTATACGAAAGCTGGCGCCTGCATTCAGCTTAGATAACTGGTTGTAGCTGATTGGCAGGAAACATCCGAAAATACGGCCATCGTAACGTGGCGTTATACTAAAGCCGCTGTAATACTGCGTATTGTAAGGCTTTTTATCACCGTTCGCCAGGGCCAGCTGTACATTTGCATTTACATAAAAAGCATGACGGATGTGATAATCACCATCCAGTTGTAAAGTAGTTGGCAGGCTCACCGAATAATTTGCACTGTTATTATCTGCTGCGGGTGTAAAATATTGCGGGTACTTACCTAACTCAGTTTTGTAATTATCCAGTTTTACATCCCGCAGGTTTTGTTGTTGACTGGCAGGGATACCAACCGTAAATGTACCACTGCGTCTACGCTTATCCGCATATTGCTGTTGGACGCAATGTTATCTAAGTTAACAATTTAAGTATGCAAAATATAAATATTAAAATTAAACACATAGTATTAAAACGACGATTTCCCGGGA
>NZ_DATMTE010000334.1:0-2583 GCF_035564935.1 Chitinophaga sp.
GCCTCCTGCAACGGAAGCAGACGCCTATTCCAGCACCATTGCCAACTACTTATTCAATAATGCAGATACCACTGCCATATCCGGGAAGATCAGGTCTATATTCGACACCTCAAAAGAACCTATCATCCCTTCTCCCGAACATCCTCTTCCAAAAAGCGATATAAAAACTATGTTAACCTACCGGGTGCAGAACTACCTGGCGGCACAACGCCAGCGATCGCATCCCGACACAGGGTATATACATCCCGCCAGCAGGATATTTCCCGGCGAAGTAAGCCAAACCGCTCCAAGAGTGAATGAACAGGTAGTGATCCCCGTAAAAGCCGGTACACAAGGCTTACTGGAACCCGATGGAACTTTTTACAGGTGGCACAGCACTGGGCTATACGTAGCAGCGGGCGACACAGTAATAGTTACCATACCTCAAAACTGTGTTCCCCAACACCTGAAAGCGCAGATAGGCGTGCATGAAGATAACCTCGGTCACATGGATTATTATACCCGCCATATCGACAACCTCACAAGAACGTTTGAGCTGGAACAACCGGCGACTACCATTTTTTCTCCTTTCGGCGGACTGCTGATGATCAATATACCGGACACTTCTTCCCTGAAAACGCTTACCGTACAGGTAAAAGGCGCGGTTAAAAGCCCTTATTTCAAGCAGGGCGTTACCCGTTTGGAAGACTGGAAAAATACCGTCCGCCATTACCCCGCGCCATGGGCGGAACTGGCTACAGATAAAATTATTCTCACCGTTCCCTCCTATCGCATCCGGCAGCTGGATGATCCGGGGAAGCTCCTGCAATTCTGGGATGAAGTAATGGACGCAGATGCAAAACTGGCAGATATTTCTCCCAACCGGGTGCACCCGGAAAGGATCATTATAGACCAGCAGGTAGCCTTTGGTTATATGTTTACAGCCCCGCATAAAATTATGGCGCCGGATGATGAAAGCTGTGCCCTTATGCTGGATGAAGCGCAGCTGCGCGCCAAAGGCTCATGGGGTCATTTTCATGAACTGGGCCACCGTCATCAGTTCTGGGGTATTGATTTCAATGGCCTGGGCGAAGTAACCGTGAACCTGTACACCATGTATGTATATGATCACGTATTACACAAAGGACTTTATAACCACGAAAACATTTCCGGTAAACAAGCTGTGATTGATGATATAAGAAAGTATATGAAAGGGCAGCCGGGTTTTGATAAATTTTGTGAAGATCCGTTCCTTGCTCTAAAAATGTACATCGAACTCATTGAAGGTTTCGGCTGGCAGCCTATTGAAGCGGTGTTCAAAAAATACCGCGCCCTGCCGGCTTCGCAATACCCGGTATCAGAAGACGATAAACGGGATTGCTGGTTTACGGCTATCTGTGCCGCTACGCAGAAAAACCTGTCCCTCTTTTTTGAGAAATGGCAGGTGCCTGTTACGGAAACGGCGAAGAAGGCTGTAGGTGATTATCCAACCTGGTTGCCGGAGGAGTTGAAATAATAATGATCAAAGCAGCTCCTCCCCTGCAAGATCAGTTACACATCCTTCGGAAGCACTGCTTACTGCCCGGGCGTATTTTAACAATACGCCACTTTTTGCGCTAACTGCAGGTTTCACCCATTTGCTGCGGCGCTCTGCTATTACGGCTGCGTCTACCTTCAGGTTAAGCGTGTTGGTTACAGCATCAATTTCTATCAGGTCACCATCTTCCACCAAAGCAATCAACCCGCCTTCACAGGCTTCCGGTGTAATGTGTCCCACCACGAAACCATGGGTGCCGCCACTGAACCGGCCATCTGTGATCAAAGCCACAGTTTTACCTAATCCTGCGCCAATAATAGCTCCGGTAGGTTTTAGCATTTCTGGCATGCCTGGTGCGCCTTTCGGCCCGATATAACGGATCACCACCACATCGCCGGCCTTCACCTTGCCAGTCCGGATGCCCGTATGGAACGCTTCTTCGTTATTAAAAACGCGGGCCTGCCCGCTAAA
The DNA here is from genome assembly GCF_035564935.1 of Chitinophaga sp. Classification (GTDB taxonomy): domain Bacteria; phylum Bacteroidota; class Bacteroidia; order Chitinophagales; family Chitinophagaceae; genus Chitinophaga. Next base: position 1,988 of record NZ_DATMTE010000334.1, read on the forward strand.
ACGTTCTCCTTCTTTACCGCTTATTTTTGCAACACTTCCTTTCTCCGCCAGGTTCCCATATAATACCTGCAAATGTCCGCTGGATTTAAGCGGGGTTTCCAGCGGCATTACGATTTTTTGTTTATTGAAGTCCAGCTGCGGAACGTGCTCCAGGTTTTCTGCCAGGGTTTTACCAGTAACCGTCAGGCAGTCTCCGTGCAACATCTTTTTCTCCAGTAAATACTTCATCACTGCAGGCACTCCTCCATGCTGATGCAGGTCCTGCATCAGGTATTTACCACTGGGTTTAAAATCGGCCAGCAATGGCACACGGTTGCTGATGTCCTGGAAATCGTCGGGAGTAAGCGGCACTTCCACACTTTTACTGATCGCAATCAGGTGCAGTACGGCGTTTGTACTGCCACCGAGCGCCATCACCAGGGTAACGGCATTTTCAAAAGCCTTGCGGGTCATGATATCCCGGGGCTTAATATCTTTCTCTAACAGCAGTTTGACGGCTTTCCCGATGGCGGTGCATTCTTCTTTTTTATGCCGGCTTACAGCGGGGTTCGACGACGAATAGGGCAGGCTCATACCCAAAGCTTCTATGGCGCTTG
>NZ_DATMTE010000335.1:0-3537 GCF_035564935.1 Chitinophaga sp.
ATCGGGCGGGTTCATCTTAACAGTAACTGTATCGCCTGACCCGAATTTCAGAATAAATACATACTCCACATCAGTGGATAGAGGAGACGAAAATGTTATCTTGTAACCTAATGTACTATGTATTATAGTACCCGTTGTCAAGGTATAATCCGTCCTACATGGCACTGCAACCGCCGCTTTCGGAGGGAAAGACACAGCCCCACTGTTCCTGCAATAAACCGAATCTACTTTTAACACACTCAAAGGAAGATATTGTGGAATGCATATCGTCTTGTATCGATCTCCTTCACCAAATATTAATATCTCAGAAGTATTGGTTGTCCCTGTGGAATAGGTAACAGCCACCCGCGTTTCCGTAACAAAACGGTTTCCTTCGAAATTAACCCGCACGCGCTTTGTCCCACTACCACAGTTGCCCAATGTATCTTCTGCAAAGGAAAAGTCAGACACGGTGGCACAACTTTCTCCCAGCATCGGCAACGGTCGACCTATTTTACAGATATCACCGCACCTGGCATCGCGGATACGTTGATAATAGATCTCCTTCAACTGGAAATAATACTCCGCATAAGCCAGCCATTCCCTGTCAGGTACCCGGCACTGCGTTTGTGGTACACAGTTATTCCAACGGGAAACAAAAGTCACATCTGTAGTCGCATTGGTATTCCCCGTGCTGTCGGCACAGTAAAGCAGATAATCAACATACTGCCAGATATTCTTGGTGTTGTACGTACTGCTTTTAAACGGCGTCCGGTTCCTGGAATAATTGTTTAGATCGTTCACAAAACTACCAATGAACGGCTGCGCTGCGGTGTTTGTTGCAAAAGGATCGGCATTCAATAACCAGGTCGGATTATTACGATCATAATTACTACCCACATATTTTGGAAGGTCCGATGCTTTTAAACACAGGGAAGTGATCTTTTCATCCCAACGCTTCACGGCAGACAGGCTTTCACAGCTTTCCAGTGCACAATACTCCCAATGATATGGCAAAAACAGATCTGCCCATTCCGGTCTCCAGTTCTTCACCAGGTCTTCCAATGTAAAATTGGCATCACAGGGCGATATGCTTACCCCATCAACATTGATGATCCTGGTTGACTCATAACTGGAACCACCAACAGTATCGACCGGGAATATTGTTCTGAAATGAATTGCCAGGATATTCACAGCCTGTTCCAGCGGCCGGCCATAGCTGTCGAATTGCGCATACTGTCCGCCCGGACTTACATCCTGCATCAGGGTTTCTTTTAACTCCTTACATGGATCAGGTACGCAATTCAGCAAGGCAATAGTGCACCTCATCTTCAATATGTCGTACAAAGGACCGCTCCAGTTATTTATTTCATTGGTGTACAAGGTCGCATTCACCTGATTGTCGGCAATTCGCTGCCATACCTTCTGTTGAAATTCCGCTTTTGTACCCAGCGCTACTTCACAGGTATGACAATCACTCACGCAGCCGGAGAAATCGGTCGTTCTCAACTGGTTGATAATAAAATAGAACTCCGGCTGCAAATTGGTGTTACGCCTGATAAAGTCGTCGGTATAGGCAGCAATGACATCGGGGTTCAGCGATAATTCAAAGCGGATGGTATACTCGCCGGCCTTTCCCAGGTCTACTACAAAGCTGTTTTCTACACTCCCATCGTCCGCACAGTTGGACGTAAGACTGCCTATCTTAATCGGTGTAATATTCGCATCTACCTTGTTATTACAATCATCATACACATCAATCTTCAACTCATAGTAACAGTTACTGCAGATCTCCACCGCATTCTCTTTATACTTTTTAATCAGCTTATCTATCCGGTATCTGATACTGGCATTATGATCCGGCACCGCACAGAGATAAGTAGCGGCCCCCCTCAATTTCAGTTCCTGCTGATCAAACACAAAAGACTCGGGTTCCAGGACCGGCACATCCACCAGTTCTGTTACCCCTTTTGAAGCCAGAGGTAACACGTTACCGGGCGATCCACCACTTAAAGCTGTGGCCACCGGCTTACCGGAAGCATTCAGATAGCTAATGCTGATCTGCCCATTGGGGTCAATGGTCATATTCTTCAAAAAGTGCGAAGCTTTTCCCGCGTTCGACCCGAACAGCCGGTCCAGCTCCCATTGTACAGGCTTTCCATAGAAGTACCTGGTTGCATGATTCAAGGCTTCGTCCTGGTTAGGCTGCATTACATCTCCCACTCCACCCTTTACCCGCACACGACCTGTATTATCATTGGTATAAGCAGTAATGGCAAAAGGGTACCCGTTGGCATCAGGAACATAGTTCATCGATGCATCCGTCGCTTTAAAAGGGTTGGCGGATGAATAGTACATACCGGCTCCTCCTGTTGTTCCCAACGGCGCTGGCTTTACAACGCAGCTACCTGTGCTGTTGTTGTAAATATCCTTGTAGGAATATACCTGGTTGAGGATGTTCAGATTTTGCCTTCCATAGTATGTTAAAGCAGTCGCATTAATAGGTGCAGGCAAAATATTGGCTGCTACCCTTCCATACTCGTCATACACATTCTCCTGCAATATTGCATTCTTATCCGTGTTGTTGATGGTAACCGTTTGCCGGTTCTTTAAAATCCCATCATAATAACTGACCACTTCTTTCTTCTTCCCGCCCTCTGCATAACTGGCGCTGAATTGCCAGTTAAAGCCTCGTTGATGCCAATCCAGATCCAGTACCCTCGCCACCTCTCCGCTTGCCAGCTTTACCTGGTAAACCCAGGGATGTTCTTCCCGGAAACCATCCACATAGATCACATAACGGATACGGAGTAACAGATATTTGCTGCTATGTAAAAGCGTAATATCGTAATTATGCTGATCGGTGGTGATCCGGGTGGAATTATTCCGGAACATTGCTTCCAGTTGCGCATCCGTTATCGAGGAGCGGTTTGCAGTAATAAACTGACCATTGGTAGATTCATCGTCAATATAGGTCCACTCCAGGTCATATTCCTGACCGGGTATGATCTCGTTCCAGTTAACGTTTATAATACCTGTTAAAGGCGGCGTATTGGCTGTAGCACCCATGGGCATCATGGCCGCCCTTCCCTGTTTTTTGGGAGCAGCTTCCGTTTCCCCGGATTTAAAAAATGCTGTCATCGACAATTCCTCTTCCTTACCGGAGGTATATTGCCGGTCTACTATTACTTCTCCTTTCAACGAAAAAATTGATGGCAGATCGGTCCCCAGCTCTTTGCTCGTGATATCGTTGACCGTTAATTTTACCTTATAGGCGTTGGTAAAAGAATAAATGTTTTCTCCCTGGTAGGGCGCCAGCCACGCAGTATCATAATCGATATTCAACCGCGCATGCTCAATGGTGATGGGATCGTCCTGGTCGGGCTGACTCCAGTATTCTATTTTCAGATCAAGCTCACACTTGAAAGGCTTATCAATGCGGTAAGTAGAATCCCTGTACAATCCGAAAGTAACAACGTTACTTACAAGCTTGTTATTGATCGATTTCCAGTCAAAGGCATCATTCCGGAATTTTTCATCCTTAATAACAAGGGTATC
>NZ_DATMTE010000336.1:0-6926 GCF_035564935.1 Chitinophaga sp.
AGTGACCCATAAGGCATTTACAGGCACCTTCACTGCCCCTTTTATGGGCCAGGCGCCAACCGGCCGGAAGGCGACCCTGCGTATTATTGATATCGTGCAATTAAAAGATGAACAATACGTTGCCCACTGGTCTATCCGCGAAATGATCACCGCATAGTTATCTGGCGAAATATGCTTATTTTAAGCGTATGAACCGCAAACACTTTTTGTCTGCCCTTATTACCACCGGTGCAGGGTTACCGGCGCTGCAAACACTTGCCGGCATTGGATTACCCGCTCCTTCCGGTAAAAAGGAACCACTTGTTCCTCCTTACCTGAAACCCGGCGATATCATTGGCATTACCTGCCCGGCAGGATACATTAACAGGGACGAGATACAACCCGCCATCCGGATTATGGAAAGCTGGGGTTTTAATATTCGTATAGGCAAAACCGTTGGCGACCGCGACTACAGCTTTGGCGGCACCGATGCCAAAAGGCTCGCCGATCTGCAGGCCATGCTGAACGATGATGATGTGAAAGCCATTATGTGCGGCCGGGGTGGTTATGGCACCGCGCGGATCATTGATAAGCTCGATTTCTCCCGCTTTCAGCGGAAACCAAAATGGGTGATCGGTTTTAGCGATGCTACGGTATTGCATTGCCATATCGGCCGGCACTTCGGCATAGCCTCCCTGCATTCAAAAATGTGCAACAGCTTCCCGGATGATTTCGGAAAATCAGACCCTGTTATTCAGGATACCATTATGTCCATTTACCAGGCGCTCACCGGTAAAAGAATGCAATACAGCACAACACCGGATACCCGCAACAGGAAAGGGAAAGCACGGGGCGTGATCACCGGTGGCAACCTCTCCATTATCCAAAGCATGTCGGGCACCGATTCTGAAATTGATACAAACGGAAAGATCCTGTTCCTGGAAGAAGTAGGCGAATATCCGTATAGCCTTGACCGTATGCTGGGCACCCTCCAGCGCTCACATAAGCTCGATAACCTTGCCGGCCTTATCATTGGCGGGTTTAACCGTATTAAACCGGATGACCCCGGCGAAGAATTTGGCAGAACGGTATACGATATGGTGCTGGAAAAAGTAAAGGATTTCAGTTACCCCGTGTGTTTCAATTTCCCCGTAGGCCATCAGAAAAACAACTATGCACTTAAATGCGGTATGATGCATACCCTTTATGTGGGCGACGATACCGTTACACTAAAAGAATAGTTACTTCACGGGGAAAGTGATGAACGGAGCTGATGCTTTATAGAAAGTAATACACGTTACTGATTAGCTCTAACGCCTATTTCCGTATGCCGTATGCGGCCTCCCAAATAACCTGTCCATGAAGTCATTCCAAAGCAAATAAGCGCTAAGATGACGACGATAATCGAGATTACTTTAGTAAACTTAGGCTTCTTCCAGGTTATATAGACTCCGGCAAGGTCTGCCCCTCCTAATATGAGGGTAGCAATCAGGGTAATTTTGGCAAATTCTTCGTGCTCTTCAATTATGCTCCTTGTAATTCCTGGGAGATTTTCAACTGTCTCTTTAGCGGTCTCACCCGTCGAGAAAGCTATGATGCACCCCACTGCTGCTATCAACAATAGCGCATATGCAGCCATCTTTGTATGATAGCTTCTTGTGTACATACCATATAAGAGTATCAATAAACCTACAATAGTGCCAAATATGGGCAAATGTGTCACCATTAAGTGTAAATGCGTAAGGCTCATACTTTTTGTATGAAGTTCCTGTTAATAATATTCCAGGAAAATGATTGTCATCATTCAATACAATGATTAAACTCATATTAGGTCAGTCGATTTGCACTTGATTTTTATTTAAAGCAATGGATGTCATGATGCATGCCCGTTTCAATTATACCCGCATTGGCCATCCTATCCATGTAATCAATAAGCCAACACCCTCTGAAATGGCATGTTTCAGGTTTTCCGGTACGCTGTTGAAGATCGCCTCCCGGATCCGGAACATCGACAAAAAAATAAAAATAATTCCCTCCAGCAATACGGCGGTCAGCGCAAACTGCCAGCTATAACGCGGTGGAAAAGGTGGTTAACCCTGCCAGTATTTCTTTTTTAACAGTTGTCTTGTGTTCGGTGAGATGGAAAAATTTTGCGAGCATAACGCAAAAATAAGCGTTTCACGATTTATCATTTTATCCTAATTTCATCCCTATGCAACAACGTTCGGGTGGATGGAAAGTGATCAATAACTGGCTGGGGGAAAAAGACCTGAAGCCCTTCAAATTCCAGGAGGATGCCTGGAAAGCTTACCTGCAGGGCAAATCGGGGATTGTAAATGCGCCTACCGGCTTCGGGAAAACCTTCTCCCTTTTCCTGGGAGCCGTTATCGCATGGATTGATGCGCACCCGAAAGACTATACCTGTAAAACAAAAAACGGGTTACAGCTTTTGTGGATAACGCCTTTGCGCGCACTCGCCAAAGATCTGGGCAGGGCCATGGAAAGCGCCCTGCAGGAACTCAACGTTCCCTGGCAGGTAGGCATCCGCAGTGGCGACACCCCTGTTTCTACCCGCGCCGCACAAAAAAAGCAGATGCCTGAAGTGCTGATCATCACACCGGAAAGCCTGCATCTGCTGCTGGCCCAGAAAGAATACCCCGGCGTATTTAAACACCTGCACACCGTTGTGGTGGATGAATGGCATGAGCTCATTGGCAGCAAGCGCGGCGTGATGGTGGAACTCGGTCTCAGCCGCCTGAGAGGACTGCGTGAAAACCAGTTGAAAGTATGGGGCATCTCTGCCACCATCGGCAACCTCGACGAAGCGCTGGAAGTGTTACTGGGACCGTATCACAGCGACGGGCTTATTATCCGGGCCAAACTGAAAAAGAATATCGCCCTGAAAAGCGTGATCCCCCAAGAAATAGAGAACTATCCCTGGGCAGGACACCTGGGAATCAGAATGCTGCCGCAGGCACTTCCCATTATCAACGACAGTCAGACTACGCTCATATTCACCAATACCCGGTCCCAGTCCGAACTATGGTACCAGGCCCTGCTACGGGAAGATCCTATGCTGGCAGGCGCATTGGCGCTGCATCACGGCTCCATAGACATGGAACTGCGTATATGGGTGGAAGAAGCCTTGCACAACGGTATCCTGAAAGCGGTGGTATGTACTGCCAGCCTGGATCTGGGCGTGGATTTCCGGCCGGTAGACAGTGTGATACAGGTAGGCAGCCCCAAGGGAGTGGCGCGGTTCCTGCAAAGGGCCGGCCGTAGCGGGCATCAGCCAGGCGCTGTCAGCAAGATCTTCTTCCTGCCCACACATGCACTGGAACTGGTAGAGGCGGCTGCGCTCAAAGCTGCTATGGAACAGGACCTTATTGAAAGCAGGATGCCGGTGTTACTCGCCTATGATGTTTTACTCCAGTACCTGATGACACTGGCGGTATCCGACGGCTTTCATGCAAGCGACATCTGGGAAGAAGTACGACATACCTTTTGTTACCAGCATATCACGGAAGACGACTGGCAGTGGCTCCTTTCCTTTCTCACCACCGGCGGCGATGCTTTAGGCAGCTATGATGAATTTAAAAAAGTAGAACGGGAAGGTAACTTCTACATCTGCCGCAGCCGCATGATGGCCATGCGCCACCGTTTACACATCGGTACTATTGTAAGCGACGCCATGCTGAAAGTGAAGTTCATGAGCGGCGGTTATATTGGGGTGATAGAAGAAAGCTTTATTTCCCGGTTATCACCCGGCGACTCCTTTACACTGGCAGGCCGCAATCTTGAATTTGTGCTCATCAAGGATATGACGGTACTGGTGCGCAAATCCAATTCAAAAAGATCTATTGTGCCCAGCTACCAGGGCGGCCGTATTCCGCTGTCGTCCAACCTCGGACGCATGCTCCGGGAAAAATTCAATGAAGCCCTTTCAAGGGATACAAAGGATCCCGAGCTGATCGCCCTGCAGCCGCTGTTCAATTTACAGGAAGAGTTATCGCATATTCCCAAAGCCGGTGAGCTGCTGATTGAACAGATCACCACAAAAGACGGCTATCATCTTTTCGTATATCCCTTTGAAGGCAGGCTGGTACATGAAGTAATGGCTGCTCTGCTGGCCTACCGGATCAGCCGTATCCAGCCCATTACCTTTTCCATTGCCATGAACGATTACGGCTTTGAATTGTTATCCGATCAGCCTATCCCGTTAACCGCCGAAAATGCCAAACAGCTTTTTTCTACCGAAAACCTGCTGACAGAACTGCAAACCAGTGTAAACGCCACCGAAATGGCACGCCGCAAGTTCCGCGATATTGCAGTGATAGCCGGTTTAATATTCCAGGGCTATCCCGGCAAACACAAGGCTAACCGTCACCTGCAATCATCGGCTTCGCTCCTGTTCAACGTATTTGGGGATTATGATCCGCAAAACCTGCTGCTGAAACAGGCTTTCAATGAAGCTTTCTTTTACCAGATGGAAGAAGCACGCCTACGGGAAACACTGGAACGGATTGCAGTAAGCCGGATTGTGATCACCACGCCGCAAAAGCTCACGCCTTTCTGCTTCCCCATTAAAGTAGACAGCCTGCGTGATACCATGACCAGCGAAAAGCTGGAAGACAGGATTAAAAAATTGATCACGGTGAACGGCTAAGAAATCTCTAATTTGCACTTCATTAAAAAAATAGTTGAATCAGTGGTTGGGGAAATATTTCACTTTCAGGAGCAGCATTGGCATTTATCGCCCCAGCGGGCAATTTTTTGGGAAGAAGAGAAAGCACTGATCCTTTCAGATCTGCATCTGGGAAAAGCAGCCCATTTCAGAAAGGCGGGAATTGCTGTGCCGGCGGGCATTGTACAGGAAGACTTATTCCGGTTGCAACGCCTGATCACCCATTACCTTCCGGAGCGTATCATTATAGTGGGCGATATGTTCCATAGCCGGGAAAACAACGAAGTGCAATATTTCAGGTTATGGCGGCAACAGTTTTCCCGGATCTCCTTCGACCTGGTAAAAGGCAATCATGATATCATGCCCGATGATGTGTATGAGCAATTACAGATCAATGTACACCCTGCGCTTACCTTGCGTAACATTCATTTTATCCATGAGCCTTGTGAAGATAACAATGGCTTTGCCTATACTTTTTCCGGGCACCTGCACCCGGCTTTCGTGATGCACGGAGCAGGCAGGCAACGACTGCGTTTACCCTGTTTCTATTTTGGCCGCTATTGCGGCATTTTACCCGCTTTTGGCCACTTTACCGGCTCGGCTACCCTTGACCCTGATGAAAGGGATCCCGTGTTTGTAATAGCCGGAAAATCGATTATACGCGCACAATGAAAATTGCCAGTCACGATATATATACTCATCCCCTGCCGGCAGACCATCGCTTCCCGATGCTCAAGTATGAACTGATACCCGCCCAGCTACTGCGGGAAGGTGTTATTACCCCCGCGCAGTTATTCACCCCTGAACCCGCTACGGAAGAAACTATTCTTCTCACGCACACAGCTGAATACTGGCATAAGCTGAGGGATCAAACGCTGGAACCACGGGAACAGCGGAAGATAGGATTCCCGCAGTCGCCCGCCCTCACTTTAAGGGAAATAGTGATTACCCAGGGTACCATTGATATTTCACTGCATGCGCTGGATCATGGCATTGGTTTCAACGTGGCAGGCGGTACTCACCATGCATTTGCAGATCATGGGGAAGGTTTTTGCCTGCTCAACGATTTTGCCGTAGCTGCCAACTACCTGCAGCACAGGCAACTGATCCGGCAGGCGCTGGTGATAGACCTGGACGTTCACCAGGGCAACGGTACCGCGGCGCTGTTTGCAGGTAACCCCCATGTATATACGTTTAGTATGCATGGCGCACACAATTATCCCTTCCACAAAGAAGCGTCCGACTGGGATATCCCCCTGGCAGACGGTATGGAGAACAGCGCCTACCTGCAGTTGCTTGAAAATGCTTTACCTGTGCTGATCAACCGGGTGAAACCCGATCTTGTTTTTTATCTCTCGGGGGTAGATATCCTGGAAACAGATAAGTTCGGGAAGCTGAAAATAACGCAGCAGGGCTGCCTGGAGCGCGACGAAATGGTATTCCACACACTGCAGAAGCATCATATTCCCTGTGCAGTAGCCATGGGAGGAGGTTATTCCACGCATATCCGCGATATCGTAAATGCGCACTGTAATACTTTTAAGGCAGGCATCCGTATTTACGGCTAAATAATTTTCCCGTCTTTCATTACCAGCTGACGGTCGCTCATAGGCGCCAGCTCTTCATTGTGCGTAACAATGATAAAGGTTTGCTTCAGTTGATCCCGCAGTTCCATGAAAAGGTGATGCAGCTCCCGGGCATTGCGGGAGTCGAGGTTACCGGTTGGTTCATCTGCCATTACCACATCCGGATCGTTGATCAGGGCGCGCGCCACGGCAACTCTTTGCTGTTCTCCGCCGGAGAGGGCATTGGGTTTATGTTCAAGCCGGTCTTTCAGCCCCAGCGTTTCCAGCAGGAATACGGCTTTTTCCTTTACCTGGCTTTTCCGCGCGCCGGCAATGTAGCCGGGGATACAAACATTTTCGAGGGCGGTAAATTCCGGCAGCAGGTGATGGAACTGGAAAATAAAGCCAATATGACGGTTCCTGAAATCGGCCAGGGTGTTTCCCTTTAAAGCCGTCAGATTGACATCATTCAGCCATACCTCCCCGGCAGTAGGCGTATCAAGGGTTCCGAGAATATGCAGCAAAGTGCTTTTGCCGGCCCCGGACGACCCTACGATGGTGACTATCTCTCCCTTACTGACAGTAATATCTACCCCTTTTAATATGGGTAAATTGGAATAATTTTTGGTAACATTGCGAGCGGTTAGCATAACCCAAAGAAAAGTAATTAACCGATAAAATAGTAAAAGTTGTTTATT
>NZ_DATMTE010000337.1:0-12770 GCF_035564935.1 Chitinophaga sp.
CTGTTGGTGAAGCTTGTTATCGTTTAAGCGATTCATTTTACTTTTTGGCCAGCCCCTGGCATTATATCAAAAAAGTCGCTTAAATTTAGCGGTGACCTGTGACCTTTTATCATTCTACTTATTATGAATCGCATTCCGGGCTATCTGATTTTATGCTTATTCTTTTTTATAAATGCCTATGGTAAAGCACCAGCCGACAGTTTGCTGAAAGAACTGAACAGGGAGATGGCAAAGTCGGCGGCTTATGATGCCATCAAGATCCGTGGGATAGACAGCATAAAAAATACCCGGCAGGCGGCGGGTAATGATGTTGCACAACAATATCTTATTTGCAGGCAGCTTTACAACGCTTATAAGGTATTCAATTTTGATTCTGCTTTTACCTATGCTCAGCAGCTGCAGGCGCTGGCAGAAGAGTTGCACGACCCTGTGCTGATAACCGACGCCCGGGTGAAACTGGGATATGTTTTATTATCATCCGGCATGTTTACCGAAACAGCCACCTTCGTTAATACCATTGATCCCACTGGGGCGCCCGATAGTATCCGGTCGGCGTTTTTCCTGATGAAGAGCCGTTTGTATTTTGACCTGGCCGACTACAACCAGGATAAATATTACACCCCTGCCTATATTAAACTGGCCAGCACATATGTTGATTCCGCGCTTCACCTGCTGGCAGTCAATTCATTTGAATATAAATACAACAAGGGCCTGCAGTTATTCAAACTGGGGAATATCCCTGCAGCGCTGGCCATTTTTCCGGATCTTGACCAGCCGGGACTTTCAGGACGACAGCTGGCCATATCAGCCTGCACCCTGGGGTCTATATACGATGCCGCCGGCAACAAGGATACTGCCATTAGCCTGATGATCAGATCCGCCATTGCGGATATCCGGACTTCCACCAAAGAAACGATGGCCAGTTACAGCCTGGCTACCCTGCTTTTTGAAAGAGGGGACGTAAACAATGCATCCCATTGTATTGAAAGAGCCATTTCGGAAGCGGTGTTTTATGGCGCCCGGCAAAGAAAAGTAATGGTAAGTAGTATTTTACCCATTATTGAGCATGAACGGATCAATACAGCGGAAGAAAGAACCAGATCATTGCTCATCTATGCGGCCGTTGTTACCCTGTTGCTGGTGGCCCTCGTTATATTAGCGATCACTGTATTCCGGCAGGTACAGAAACTTAAAACCGCTCAACGCATTATTACCGCAGCCAATCTGAAACAACAGGAAATCAACAACCAGTTGCTGGAAGCTAATAAAATAAAAGAGGAGTATGTAGGTTATTGCTTTAATATCAATGCCACCTACATTGGGAAAATTGAAAAGCTGAAACAGCACCTGGAGCAGAAGTTAGCCGACAATAAACCGGCAGAACTCAGATTTCTTGTAAATAATATTAACATCCGCCAGGAAAGGGAGGAACTTTTCACCAATTTCGACAGGGTATTTCTTAAAATATTTCCGCACTTCGTGGCAGCATTCAATGCCCTTTTTGATAAAGAAAACCAGGTGCTGCTAAAGGAAAACGAACTGCTGAATACTGATATCCGGATTTTTGCACTGATCCGCATCGGGATCAGCGATAACGAAAAAATTGCCCGTATCCTGGAATACTCGGTAAATACCATTTACGCCTATAAAACCCGGATCAAAAAACGCGCATTGATCCCAAGCGAGGAGTTCGAAACGCATATTATGAACATTACAGCCCTGTAAAAACCATAAAAGAACGTCTCACAACATTAATATATTAAAAATTTATATACGAATATAACGTACTGTTAATCAATATCATTAAAGAGATAATTTTGGATTATTCGCCTTTATTTTCTATATTTTGACTGTAAAACTTGTTGCCCTGCTGATTCATTTTTTACTTTGAATCAGTAGAATGATAATACCAAACTCTAAATTCTAACCGGAGAACTAAAAACCACTAAAAGAAGACAGAACGACCAGGGTCGGTTCAAAAAACAAAGATTATCCACGTTGACAAAACTGCCGGGGCATACCCGGCAAGCAACGCCTTATTTTCTGTTCACAAAAAATTTAATGAAAAACATTTAATCCACGGGAGCAGTATATATGACTGCCCAAAAAATCCACTTTATGTTTAAAACAAGATCCATTAAGCATCTTTTTTTGTGCACATTGCTTTTCGCAATACAAGGTATTGCAGCCGCACAGAATAAGACCATTACCGGTAAGATCACAGACAAGAACGGGGTGGCTATCCCGGGCGCCACTGTTCAGATAAAAGGCACTAAGAGCGGAACTTCCGCTGATGCCGATGGAACTTTCAAAGTATCCGCCCCCCCGGAAGCAACTGCACTGATCGTCACTTTTATCGGGTATACCGCCCAGGAAGTGAGCATTGCCGGGAAAACAACTGTAAACGTACAACTGGTACAGGAAAATACGACCCTTACGGATGTAGTGGTAGTAGGTTATGGTACCTCCCGCAAAAAGGATATTACCGGCGCTATTGCCCAGGTGAAAGCCGCCGATTTTAATAAGGGTATTACCTCCGCCCCGGATCAGTTGATCCAGGGTAAGGTATCAGGCTTAATGATATTGAATAACAACGGCGCTCCCGGCGCCTCCGCCACCGTAAGGATCAGGGGTGTATCTTCTGTTCGTACGGGCAACCAGCCACTGTATGTAGTGGATGGAGTGCCGCTGGACGGCCGCGTGGCGCGCCCTTCCCTCAACCTCACAGGATTGGGACAAACACCCGATGCCAACCCGCTCAACTTTATCAACAGTAATGATATTGCCACCATGGAAGTATTGAAAGATGCTTCTGCTACCGCCATTTATGGTTCCCGCGGATCAAACGGCGTCATCATTATCAATACCAAAAAAGGAACAGCCGGTCCTACTGTAGTAGATGTTAACTACTCCGTAGGTATGAGCAACATTATGAGAAAGCTGGATGTACTGACCGGGGATGAATACCGCGCTGCCTTAAAAGAATACAACCTCACCGGCGATGGCGGCGGCAACTCCGACGGACTGGGCTCCATTCTCAGAACCGGCGTTACCCAAAATGTACAGGTGGCCATGAGCGGCGGCAACGAAACCAGCCGCTACAGAGCTTCCTTCGGTATGCAGGACCAACAGGGTATTGTGAAGAAAACCGGCATGAAGAAATACACCGCTTCCCTCAGCGGCCAGAACAAATTCCTGGAAAGCAAACAACTGGGCATCGATTACGGCATTATGGCGGCGCAAACCAGCGAACAACTGGCGCCCATTTCCAATAACGCCGGTTTCACCGGAAGCCTGATCGGCCAGGCATTGCAGTGGAACCCAACAGTTCCGCTGACTAATCCTGACGGCTCACTGAACATCCTTGCTAAAAACCAGGCCATCAACCCAATGAACATGTCGGAAGGATACAATGATAAGGCTAACATCAGTTATATACTGGCAAGCATCTCTCCTTATTTCAAATTCAACGACAACTGGGAATACCGTATGATGTACAGCGTAAATCACCAGGTAGGACAAAGAAGGGCATCCCTGGATTCTTCTATTAACATCGACCAGGTATTGGGTGTGGGTATTGCCGCCTACAACACCGCTGAGCTAACTACCCAGTTATTCAACAACACATTGAATTACACCAAGGAATTTTCCGGTGGCTGGAACCTGAACGCCATGGTAGGTTATGAATACCAGAAATTTGCATACTCCGGTGTGGGCATCGGCGCCAAGGGTTTTCCCACCAATGCCGTAGATTATACAGACATCTTACAAACTCCTACACAGGTAAATACCAATATTAACTCTTTCCGTAACCCAAGTTCAGAGCTGCAGTCATTCTTCGGCAGGGTAACGGTAAACGCAAAAGACAAGTATCTCCTCACTGCTACTATGAGAGCAGACGGCTCCAGCAAGTTTGGTGCTAACAACCGTTATGGATACTTCCCCTCCTTTGCTGCCAAATGGAACATCTCCAGTGAAGAGTTCATGAAGGGCGGCAATTTCTTCAGCAACCTCGCATTGAGAGCAGGTTATGGCATCACCGGTAACCAGGAATTTCCCGCCGGCGCTGCCCAGGCCCAGTACTTCCTGGCTTCCGGCGGGAAAGCCAGCCTGATCAATGTACCTAACCCCGACCTGAAATGGGAAGAATCCAAACAACTGAACGTTGGATTGGATTTCGGATTCCTCAAAGGCCGGATAAGCGGTACAGTGGATTACTTCCTGAAAAACACCACCAACCTGTTGTTCAGCTTCCCGGCCATCCAACCGGCACCGGCCTCCAGCTACTGGATCAATTTACCGGGTAAGGTAATGAATACAGGTGTGGAGCTGTCTGTACGAGGCGATATCATCCAGTCGAAAAACTGGCAGTGGAACCTGGGCGTAAACGCCACCTGGCTGAAAAACGAAATGTCGGGCTATTACGGTCCTACTGTTAATACCGGTTCCATCGACGGACAGGGTGTATCCGGCGTAACTTCACAGCGCCTTGCCAACGGTTACCCGCTGAACACTTTCTATCTGCGCAGATTTGAAGGTTTTGACGATAAAGGAATGAGTATCTATTCAGATAATGGAAACACCCTTTATTACATGACCAACCCCAATCCAAAAGTATTACTGGGTATTAATACATCAGTGGCTTATAAAAAATGGAGCCTTGCTGCCAGCTCACATGGGGCTTTTGGCTTCCAGGTATATAACAACACCGCTAACACCGTATTACCTATCGGGAACCTGGGCTCCAGGAATATTGCCAAAGCCCTGGTGGGTAACGGAGAAGCCCAAACGAACTCTCCTGCTGCTTCTTCCCGCTATCTTGAAAACGGCAACTTCCTTAAACTGGATAACCTCACCATCGCCTACAACATAGGTCCGGTAGGAAAGGTATTCAGGGCTGCTACTGTATCAGTGACCGGCCAGAACCTCTTCGTTATTACAAAGTACACAGGATTTGATCCGGAAGTAAATACAGATAAAAACATTAATGGTGTAAGCTCCTTCGGTATTGAATACTCTCCGTATCCAACTGCCAGGACCTTTTTGCTCGGTGTACAGTTTACCTTATAATCTACTTCTTAAAAAAGATCACAATGACGACTCAACATATCATTAAAACAGCCATAGTATTAGCCTGCACCGTTGGTTTTACGGCCTGCAGCCTGAATGAAGACCTGGGGAGTAACCTGAACCAGGAACAGGCGGACTCACTTATCAAAGCGCCCCAGTTGCTGGTAACTGCTTATGATAACCTGCAGAACGCCTACCAGGCATTTTCCCAGACATGGGGAATGAGTGAAATCACTACCGATGAAGCGTTGGGACCCACCCGCGGCGGCGACTGGGACGATAACGGTGTTTGGCGCGCCCTGCACCAGCACCAATGGACTCCCGATCACGCACACATCCAAAACACTTTCAGCGCCCTGCTATTGGAACAATTCAGCGCCACCAATGTATTGAATTTCCGCCCTACGCCGAGGCAGGAAGCAGAGGCTCGTTTCTTACGCGCATTCTCTATGTTTTCCGTGGTTGACCTTTATGGCCAAGTGCCTTTCCGCGAGCCGGGCGAAAACCTGTTGAATCCGCCGAAAGTATTCAAAACAGCAGAAGCACTGGATTTCATTGTGTCGGAACTGAATGACATCCTGCCCAATTTGCCGGACAGGGTTACTGCCAAAGACGCTTTTGTAGCCAGTAAAGATGCAGCCCGTTTTCTGCTGATGAAAATATACCTGAACAAAGGCGCCTTCCTGAACAGAAAAGCCCCCACCTTTGATGCGGCAGACATGCAAAAGGTGATTAAACTGGCTGATGAACTAACGGCGAGCGGCTATACAATCACGCCCAACTACTTCGACAACTTTGGAAAAGATAATGATGCAAAATCCAAAGAGAATATTTTTACCCAACAGAACGGACCTGGCGTCAGTAATGTTCGTAACGGCGACAATGTATACTGCCGCTGGATGTGCACCCTGCATTATAGCCAGAATCCCAGCGGATGGAATGGGTTCACTACTTTGTCTGATTTCTATGATTCATTTGAAGCAGCGGATACCCGCAGAGGGGGCGACTATCCGGGTGTGACAAATGTTTCCGGTTTGAAAGTAGGCTTCCTGATCGGTCAGCAATACAACCAGAATGGAGAGAAGATCCTCGACAGGAGCAAGCGCCCGCTCATTTTTACCCGCGAAGTGGAACTCAGGGCTACCGGCGACCAGGTAGAAATGTCTGGTATCAGGGTGGTGAAATATCCTCCTGATATGGGTTCCAGCGGCAATGAAGCAACCAATGACTTTGTGTTTTTCCGTTACGCAGATGCGTTGCTCATGAAAGCTGAAGCGCTTATCAGAACCGGTAGCGCTCCTGCAGCACTCCTGATAGTGAATGATCTTCGTGCTAAGCGTAGCGCCACACCGCTGTTAACAATGGATCTTACCAAAATGCTGGCGGAAAGAGGTCGTGAGTTGTATTGGGAAGGCTGGAGAAGACAAGACCTGATCCGCTTTGGTAAATACCTGGATGCATGGCAGCTGAAAAGCGCCAGCGATCCGAAATACCTGCTGTTCCCGATTCCCACCAGCGATCTTGCAGTAAATCCAAACCTGGAGCAAAACCCGGGTTACTGATAATTATTCTTTTGTTGCGGGCAGGGTTTAACCAGCCCTGCCCCGCAGCAAATCCCTCTCCCTGTTGATATTTATATCTGTTCCGCATTACACCGCTAATGCGACAGGGGAGTTCTTTGCGTAGCAAATCAATCTTTCTTATGTATACAAAAGCTCTGCTAAGGCGCTCAGGATGGCTGTTACTGCTTTCCTGCCTGACGGCCCAGGCACAAAACCAGGTAAAAAAGATCGGTAAAGTAAACACGGTCAGCATCTCAGGGCAACAAGTAAAAATCAGTGCAGAAAATGCCTTCGCGGAAATCACCGTATATAGCCCCTCTGTGATTCGTGTAAGAATGGATCAGCATCCGCTTACAGCTGATTTTTCTTATGCGGTAACGGCTAAACCTGTTACCACCCGCCTACAGACTACACAAAACAACAATGAAATCAATATAACCACCGACTCCCTGCAACTGCGTATCTCCAAAAATCCTTTTGCCATTCATTTTCTTACCCCTTCGGGAGAAGTAATTAATGAAGATGAAGAAGGATTAACCACCTCATGGATTGGCGATGAAGTAACTACCTACAAAAAAATGCAGGAAGGAGAAAGGTTTATTGGTCTTGGTGAAAAAACCGGCAACCTCGATCGTAAAGGAGAAGGCTATACAAACTGGAACTCCGACAAATTTGGATATGCCACCAACCAGGACCCCATTTATGCCACCATCCCTTTTTATGTGGGCATACATCACCATCTTAACTACGGCATTTTCTTCGATAATACCTTCCAGAGCGATTTTAACTTCGGCGCCAGTAACAACCGTTTTTCTTCTTTTGGCGCCAGGGGAGGAGAGATGAATTATTATTTCATTTATCATCCGCAAATGGCAGATATCATTACTTCCTATACTTCGCTCACCGGCCGCATGCCCATGCCGCCATTGTGGAGCCTTGGCTACCAGCAAAACCGGTATAGCTATTATCCCGACACAGAGGTACTGCGGATAGCGCAAACCCTGCGGGAGAAAAAGATCCCGGCAGACGGCATTACGCTCGATATCCACTATATGGATGCCTACAAACTGTTTACCTGGAATAAAGACCGCTTCCCCAATCCACAGCAGCTAACCCGGCAGCTGGAGGATATGGGCTTTAAAATAACGGTGATCGTAGACCCGGGAATAAAGGTGGAAGAAGGATACGCAGCATACGAAAGCGGGAAGAAAGAAAACATCTTCATAAAATACCCTGACGGACAAAATTATACCGGCCAGGTATGGCCCGGCTGGTGCCACTTTCCCGACTTTACCAGTGTAAAAGGCCGCAACTGGTGGAAAGGACAAATAAAATCATACCTGCGGAATGGGGTGCGCGGTATATGGAACGATATGAACGAAATAGCTACCTGGGGACAGAAAATGCCTAACAATGTGATATTTGATTATGAAGGTCACCCGGTAACACATCAACAAGCGCACAACATATACGGTCTCGAAATGGTGCGTGCCAGCTATGAAGGCGCCAGGGAAGAACTGAAGAAACGCCCGTTCCTGTTAACCAGGGCGGCCTATGCAGGCTCGCAACGTTACAGCGCCATCTGGACCGGCGACAACCGGGCGGAAGAAGATCATATGCTGCTGGGGGTTCGCCTGTTGAACAGCCTGGGTATCAGCGGTATGCCTTTCTCCGGCATGGATATAGGCGGCTTTACCGGGAATCCGACCGTGAGCCTGTATGCCCGCTGGATGCAGATAGGGGCATTCATTCCGTACTACCGTAACCACACCGGTGTAAATACCAAATCCTCGGAGCCATGGGCTTACGGGGAAGAGGTGCTGGAAATTTCCCGCAATTATATTAACCTGCGTTACCGCCTGCTGCCTTATCTCTATAGCTCCATGTATGAAGCCACCCGTACAGGTATGCCCGTTATGCGCACCCTGGCGCTTACCCATACTTTCGACAACAACGTTTATGATACTCGTTTCCAGAACCAGTATGGCTACGGCAATGCCTTTATGATAGCACCTTTCGAGAGCACTAAAGAATTTGGTTCGATCTATTTCCCCGAAGGAAAATGGTATAATCTTTATAATGACAGCAGCACTACGGGTAAACAAGAGATAATTACACCACTGGATATAAAAACACTGCCGGTATATGTAAAAGAAAGCAGCATCATTCCTATGCAATCATTAATACAAAGCACTTCTGAAAAACCAACTGACACGCTTTTCCTGCATGTTTACAAAGGTGATCAGCAAAATTCCTTTGTTTATTATGAAGACGACGGGGAAAGTTTTGACAATGAGAAAGGAGTGTATTATCAGCGGAAGATTAGCTATCATCCTGCCGATAAAAAAATTATCCTGGAGAAAGCTGATGGCAGTTATGTTTCCAGGTTTCATCACATTAAATTATTACTCCACGGATTTGGGGATCAAAAAAGTATAACCGTTAATGGTAGTGCGCTGCCATTAATAGCAACCGGTTATTCTTTCCTTTCACCTATATCACGCTTTGATCCGCAAGGATCGTCGATTCCAGCAGAGCGTTGTACTGTGCAACAGGCAACCTTTGATAATGGTAATCAGCTAATTAACGTGGATTTGTAATAATAAGAACGGCCTCCTGGATTTTCCGGGGGGTCTTCTTTTAAACCCCGCTCCCTGTCTGTACCATTCGCCCCGCAGCAGCGTATATAAATAATGACTACCAGGAAGAAAAATCAGTGCTTCCTTTTACCGCAATTTTTTAACTGTTATATTTGAGATGTCCTGATCCCTGTCTTCACGATCATCTTAAACCTTTCATTATGGACATTAATATCATTACCCCTGCGGACGCCACATATGAAGAGTGGAACAGCCGTGGTGTTAACCTGAGATGGAAGGGGCAGCCCTCCGGAATTATTCCCGTAACCACCACAAATGAATTGCAAGAAGCCCTGCAATATGCGGTAGATAATAATAAACGTGTGGTTGTTCGCGGCGGCGGGCACTGCCTTGAAAACTTTGTGGCAGATCCGGCTGTTGAGATGGTGATTGATATTTCGCGGATGAAAGGTATCCGCTATGATGAGCAAATGAACGCAATTGAAGTAACCGCAGGTTCAACGTTGGGAGAAGTGCTTGAAGCACTGGACCGGCAGTGGGGAACTTTATTGCCAGCAGGGCAGCACCCCGCTATTGGCATGGGAGGGCATATATCCGGAGGCGCTTTTGGTTTCCTTCACCGACAGCATGGACTGGCAGCAGATTATTTGTATGCAGTGGAAATATTGTGGGTGAATAATGAACGGCAGGTAGAGAAAGTGATTGCCACAAGGGAAGAGAATGATCCGAATCGTGAGCTTTGGTGGGCACACACAGGAGGAGGGACTGGCAATTTCGGAATTGTTACCCGGTACTGGTTTCGTGCTGCCGGTGTGAAGGAGCATGATCCTTCCCTGTTATTGCCTAAATCACCGGAAGTATTGGAAACAATAGAGATGGAGTGGGACTGGGAGCAGATAGATGAACGGGTATTCAAACAGCTGCTGGACAATTTCGGGGAATGGAGTAGCATGCATGGCAGTGCAGACACCAAAGCCGGCAACCTGTTTGCGACACTGTACCTGCTTAACAAAGTGACCGGAAAAATTATGCTGAAAGCTGTGTTATCAGATTGCCCGGAAGAAACAGCAGAAGAATTTGCTGCCGCGATCTCCGCGGGTCTTGGTATAACAGGAAGGGCTACACGAAAACCCATGCGATGGCTGGAATTTGCATTGCAGCCTTTTCCGGACATTTTCGTGGAACAGCGGGCAGCTTTTAAAGTGAAAGACGCACTATTGCGGGCGCCCTATACACATGCACAGGCGGGCATTATATACCGTTATCTGACAACACATACGGATGTGCCGGGAGGCGCCGTTGGCGTAGCTACCTTTGGCGGTAAAATGAATGCAGTAGCTCCGGATGCTACAGCATTTCCTCAGCGGGACTCCATTATGGCTACGGCCTGCAACGTGGGGTGGATAGATCCCGCAGATGAAGCCAAATCGCTGGCATGGGCACGGGCTCTTTACCAGGAGCTGTTTGCTGAAACAGGAGGATTGCCTGTACCAGGCGGGCAGTCCGGCGGATGCTTGATTGCCCACCCCGATGCAGATCTGGCTGATGAGCAATTTAATAAATCAGGGGTACCATGGCATGTGTTTTATTACCAGGATAATTACAAACGGCTGCAACACGTAAAAAGAAAGTGGGACCCGCTCGGGATATTCCGGCATGCACTAAGTGTGGAGGGAGTGTGATGCTACTGCAGAACAGCAGCAAAATATAACGTGGGTAAAACAAGCCTGTATATGCTATGGTGAAATAACAAGCATGCGGCCTCGGGAATAAGTATTACTTAAGAGCGCAGCTGCTATGTAAAGGGCAAGACTTTCCCCGTAGGGCAGGCCCCAACCTATTATAAAAGAGTGCAGTTACCAGCAATATTCTCCGCCGTGCATTCCGGAATTGAAGCACAAGTATTCTATTTAAAATTCCTTGCTTCAGAAAACAACGTTGCACCTATTTCTTCTGTTTTCGGTGGTTGCATTGCCATACCGGTTGCTTTAGAAGGCAATAACCGGCGCAGGAATTTAGACAGATCGTAGCAACCGGTTACAATAACATGAACAACTTCTCCTTCCCGTTGCAGTGTACCTTCTACCATAAGGAGCCTGGCTTGCAGGATTTCCTTGCGATACCTGGTGAATTGCTGTTGAAACACGACCAGGTTACTGCAACCTGTTTCATCTTCGATGGTGATAAAGCAAACGCCTTTAGCTGTACCGGGTCTTTGGCGAACCAGTACAAGACCTGCAACCTTTACGGCCGCGCCATTCCTGGCGCCTTCCAGCTCTTTTGCGGAAAGGATATGCAACAATTGTAACTTTTCCCTTACAAAGCTTACAGGGTGTGCTTTTAAGGATAAAGAAGTGGTGCTGTAATCGTGTACTACATGTTCTGAAAGAGTCATTTCCGGTAGCTGTACCTGGGTTTCTGCCGCGCTTTCAGAGGGCTGCCCTGTGAAAATACCAATAGGACGGTCGTGCAGTGCTGAAACCTCCCAGAGGGCTTTACGCCGGTCAAGTCCCATAGACCGGAAAGCATCTGCATCTGCCAGTTTTTCCAGGGTAATCAGGGTAACGCCTGCCTCCCGTAATGCATGGATGGTGGTATAACCTGTATTGCGGCAAGCTATAAGTTGCTGTACATCTTCCTGGCTGATGCCTTTTATATGGCGAAAGCCAAGTCGAAGCGGGCAATAGTCGCCTTTTTTTTCTTCCAGTATATTATCCCAGAGGGAAAGATTTACATCAACCGCTTTCACCTCCACGCCATGTTTCCGCGCATCGGTAACAATTTGTGCCGGCTGGTAAAAACCCATCGGCAAGCTGTTAAGTAAGGCACAGGCAAAAACATCCGGATAGTGATACTTAAGCCAGCTGGAAACATATACCAGCAAAGCAAAACTGGCAGCATGACTTTCAGGAAAGCCATAACTGCCAAAACCTTCCAGCTGTTTAAAAACACGCAGCGCAAATTCTGCATCGTATCCTTTGGCTACCATGCCTTTCACCAGTTTTTCCCGGAACTTCGTTACCTGGCCTGGCGCTTTGAATGTGGCCATACTTCTACGGAGCTCGTCTGCTTCTGCTGCAGAAAACCCGGCAGCAACCATGGCTATTTTCATGGCTTGCTCCTGGAACAATGGGACGCCCAATGTTCTTTCTAAAATTTTCTCCAGCTCCGGTGAAGGGTAAACAGGATCCTCTTCCCCATTGCGGCGACGTAAATAAGGGTGCACCATATCTCCCTGGATAGGCCCGGGGCGTACAATAGCTACTTCAATCACCAGGTCGTAAAAATTTTTAGGTTTTAACCGTGGCAGCATGGATTGTTGCGCCCGGCTTTCGATCTGGAATACACCAATAGTATCCGCATGGCCTATCATTTCATATACCTCCTTATCATCTTCCGGAACACTGGCCAATGTAAGAGGATGATCATGATGTGTTTTTGCAAGATCAAAGGCTTTGCGGATACAGGTAAGCATTCCCAATGCCAGCACATCTATCTTAAGAAATCCAAGTACATCAATATCATCTTTGTTCCATTC
>NZ_DATMTE010000338.1:0-1626 GCF_035564935.1 Chitinophaga sp.
TTATTGTCTGTAAACGTTACCACATTGGCATTGTTCCGTCCTACAAGTACGTATGGGCCGCCGGCCTGGGTGGCGCGGTATACCTCGAAGTACTTTTCGTTGTAAGCAGGAGTGGCATTTTCTGTCCACGACAATACGATCTGTGTTTTGGTGAAACTGTTCACAGCCAGGCTGCTGATAGCGTCCGGACCATTTACACCGGTGCTGTTTATAACCCGGAAAGTATCGGAATAAGTGCCGATACAATTTCCCTGTGTAGTTACCCGCACTACATAAGCGCCCGGGGTAGAAGTGGTTAATGTATTGGTAGTACTGAGCACAGTAGCACTGCCTCCGCGTATCCATTCATAGCTAACCAGGCCGGAAGGCACCTGCATAGTGATGCTGGTAGCGCCATCCGGGGCAGGAAGTACGTTACTGGCGAGTGCCGGGGAAGTGGTAATGGTTTGTTTGGGAGAAGCCGGCTTGTAGCTGATCGCCAGTGGTACGGGCGACCATCCGGTCCATCCGTTTGGTAATTGGCCTCTTACGCGGTAACTGCCAGGCGTGGTTACCACTATAGAGTTGGAGGTACCGGTAGATATAGTGGCGCCGTCTTTCTGCCACTCATATTGCTGGAATCCCGGCGCTATACCAATGGTGATAGTCTGACCGGGACAAAAAGTTGACGAGCCGTATAATGGATAAGGATTAAGCCTGTTTGCCCTCAGCATGAAAGGCGTAAAGTCGGGTTCATTCCATGCGTCTATCCAGGTATTGTGTTCATCGTTGGGATAAGTGGTGAGCTTAAAGTTGGCGCCGGCCGCATTAATAAGGGCTACCACCTGGTTGGTGGTATAAGGCGCGGGGTTACCATCCAAACCACCCTGGAAAAGCCACATTTGTGTGAACTTGTAGGTATCGATGTGATTGCCGTAATCGATGGCCATGGCGCTCATAGGTAAGGAGGCCGCTGTTAATTGCGGGTAGCGCATGGTGAACTCCCATGTGCCCCATCCGCCACCGGACAAGCCATTTACGATCAGCCGGTCGGGGTCTCCTTTCGCACTGGTAACAATGGAATCGATCACCTCTTTCAAGTTATCGTAATCGTTGGGGCCCCAATAACCGCCCTGGCTCTGGGGATAAATGAGATAGCCGTCGAACGTCCCGTTGTCAACGCGGCTGGCCCATGTTTGGCCTCCCCATAACAACTGAAATTCGTTATCGTAAATAGTGCCTTTTTCACCTACGCCATGAAAGAACAGGTAAATGGGATACTTTTTCCCGTCGTTTACACCGGGGGCGTAGGTTTTAGGGAATTTCAGGCGAAATGCCATGTTCTTATAAATGTAGGATTTATAAGAATCCGTATTATAACTCATCCTGACAGTTCTCACCCATTTGGTGATCTTGTCGTACGGAGGATCTGCAGGGGGATTGGCAGAACTGTAAGTGACTACGGGGTCACTGGGGTTTAATGCTGTTTGGGCTTTTACTGCAGGTAAGCAGCAAAGCGCTAAAAGCATCAAAAGGAGCATGCGGTGTAAAGATCGATTCATGGACGTATATTATATATGTTATCCCACAGTTATTCGGTTGTTGCTGCAGGAAAAAAAAGTATAACAAGCACTGATCCGGGAAACC
>NZ_DATMTE010000339.1:0-6047 GCF_035564935.1 Chitinophaga sp.
GAAAAACAGGGAACGACCGGATAGGGCCCTATCAATACCTTACAACCTATGGCTATAACGGTGGCTATGTGTTTAATGAAAATGTTCCGCAACAGGCGTTGAAAGCATTACGTATTCCAAACGCCGGGGTTACCTGGGAAATAGCCAATCAGTCCAATATTGGCGCTGATGTGGAACTACTCAATAATAAGTTAGCTGTAAGCGCTGATTATTTCTATAACCTGCGTACAAACATCCTGGCCTACAGGAACGCTTCTGTGCCAGGTTCTGCAGGATTAAGCCTGCCGCAGGAAAATATAGGGGAAGTGGTTAACAAGGGCTTTGAATTGCAGGCATCCTATCGCGGCAGTACCGGCGATTTCAAATACCAGGTGTCTGCCAACGGGGCCTGGGCAAAGAATCATATTAAGTTCTGGGATGAAACACCCGGTGTTCCCGACTATCAGAAGTCTACCGGCAACCAGATGAACGCAAGATTGTATTACCAGGCAATAGGTGTATTCGTAGACCAGGCAGCAATTGATAAATACCCTCACTGGACAGGCGCCCGCCCGGGAGATATTATATTTAAAGATGTAAATAACGATGGACAGATTGATGGCCAGGACCAGGTAAGAAGCAATAAAACCACCATACCAACATTTACGGGCGGGCTCAGTATCGATTTGCAGTACAGGAATTTCTACGCAAATGTATTATTCCAGGGAGCGGCCGGTGCGGAAAGATCCTACCGTACTTTTTCCGGCGGGCCAGGCGTTGGAAACTTTATGTACAACCTTGTAAAAGACCGATGGACGCCGGAACATCCAAGTGCTGTTAACCCAAGAGTATGGGAGCGTGGAGGTGCATATTGGATGACAGATGGAGAACCTAATAACACCTACTTCGTTAGAAGCAGCGATTATTTAAGATTGAAAAACTTTGAGGTTGGTTATAACCTGTCATCCGGCATTGCGCAAAAAATAGGTATACAATCGCTGAGGATCTATGTCAGCGCCCTGAACTTTTTAACGTTTACAAAGATGAAGGATTTCGATCCCGAATCTCCGGATGATGCCCCTGGCTCCATTTGGGTGAACAGTGAGGTGTATCCTTTGAACAAAACCACCAACGTTGGATTAACGGCAACATTCTAAAAATCAAAGTGTATGAATTACAGAAACTCAAACTTAATATATATCGTTATCGGGTCTATGGCGCTGCTGCTAACATCATGTGGCAAAAGTTTCCTTGATACAAAGCCTTCCACGCAATTTACAGAAGCAGATGTCTGGTCTGATCCCAACCTGATACAACTGAACATGAATAGTATTTATAACCAGAATCCCTGGTCGTTCTTCATGACTTCACTGGCTGTAGATGAGGCCCGATGCTATGACGGGGGAAATGATTATAATATGAGCAACATGCTGATGTCGCCCGATAATGCAGGCTGGGGCGACTGGAACGGCAGGTACAGCGCTATCCGCGACTGCAATATATTCCTGGAAAATATAGACAAATTGCCGGATGATCCGGCGCTGATTGATGGCGTTACATTAAAAGACAGGTTGAAAGGCGAAGCCACTTTTTTCAGGGCCTGGTATTATCAGTTACTCATAAGTTATTTTGGCGGAGTACCCCTGATCACGAAGTCCTATAAATTAACAGACGATTTCTCCGCCGCCCGGAACAGTTATGCAGAGTGCGTACAGTTTATTTCCGGTGAATGTGATAAGGCGGCTGCATTATTGCCCCTGGTAAATACCGGGGCCAACAAAGGAAGAGTAACAAAAGGAGCCGCTTTGGCACTTAAATCAAGGGTATTGCTTTATGCGGCCAGCGATCTTCATAATACAACATTTCCGGGATTTTCCAACCCTGAGCTGCTGGGGTATGTGGATGGCGACAGGAAGCAACGCTGGCAGGCAGCCAAAGCTGCTGCCAAAGCAGTAATGGACCTGGGCATATACGGTTTGTATGAGCCAAATCCTGCATCCGCAGAAGAGGCCGTACAGAATTATGAGGACCTGTTTATCTCAAAAAATAGTATAGAAGACATCTTTATTCGCTACTACAACGCCTCCGTAAACCAGGGAGCTGACTACTGGCAGGTTTTCCCAAATGGATATGGCGGTATTGAAACAAACGGCGCCCCCAGCGAATTGGTAGACGCTTATGAAATGAGTGACGGCACTAAGTTCTCCAGAACCAACCCCGCACAAAATCTTGAACCATATAAAAATAGGGATCCACGTTTTTATGCTTCCATTTTATACGAAGGGGCAAAGTTCAGGTCAAGGCCATCCAACTTACTGGCAGCCGATCCCGTAGGAGTTTTACAGGTAGGTACCTGGGAAAAATGGGATGCCGCCGCTAATAAAGTCGTGTATACATACGGATTAGATAGCAGGAACAGTGTAGTTTACGGAGGCGGTTATAATAATACCGGTACCTGTATGCTCAAATTTATAAACCGTAAAACAGACATGTATGTAAATCACCAGGATGACCTCACCTGGCGTTTTATTCGTTACAGTGAAATCATACTCAATTATGCAGAGGCCTGTATTGGATTGGGAGAGGAGGCGGAAGCACGCACCTACATTAATATGATCAGGAGAAAAGCGGCTATGCCTGATGTGATGGACGCCGGCCCGGCCTTATCAGCAAGATACCGGAACGAAAGACGTGTTGAACTGGTGTACGAAAATCACCGCTTTTTTGATGTGCGCCGCTGGATGATCGGGCCGGAAGCCTATCACCCTATGCATGGGGTTAATGTTGTGTACAAACTGAATCCCGATCATACAACCGCCACCATCCCCACTGTTACCCCGGTAGAGATTACAAGCGGAAAGTGGGATAATAAGGCCTACTTTCTACCAATCGCCAGGAGTGAAATGAATAAGAACGATAAACTAGTGCAGAATCCCGGTTATAATTAATATTGCGTAGCAGTGATGGTTTTTATTGAAAATAATATTCATACCAGTTATTAACTCAAAACAGTAATGAAATATACATATCTGAACATCCTTTTTACCGGTTGCCTGCTGACAATTACTTTGAACATATCCGGGCAATCTGAATGGCAAAAAAAATATAGCGATCCCAAAACGGTTCAACAAATGTTTGTTAGCCCCCCAATGTTCTATGCTCCCCATACATTCTGGTTCTGGGATGATACCATCAGGGATGAGCATTTTACGGCTACTATGGCAGAGGAAATGATGAAGCAGGGACTGAACCCCGGATATGCACATCCCCGGGGTTCAATGGATCGCTTAAACCCGGCATTTTCTTCATTGCCTTATAAGCAATACCTGGAAAAACCCTGGTTCAGCAGTTTCGGAAATGCTATGCAGGCGGCAAAGAACAAAGGATTTACCCTGGGGTATTGTGATGAATATGACTGGCCAAGCGGGCAGGCAGCAGGACGGGTATTAGCGCAGCATCCTGAGCTGGAGGCAAAATACCTGGATTGGAAACGGTATAAGGTAATGGGGAAATCGACCGTTTATTACGATTCAACAGATTTTGCCGTGGCAGGTAAAATAAGCGGCAACGCCATTGATGCGTCATCGCTGCGGATCATTGGGGAAGGAAGCCATTTTAAATGGACGGCGCCACCGGGAGAATGGGTGGTATATACTTACACAAAAAGATTTCATCCCGGAATTGACGGGGGAAAAGTTAACTACCTCGACCCCCGATTAATGGAAGTGTTCATTCCGCTTGTTCACGCGCAGTATGCCAAACATTTTGCAAATGATATGGGGAAAACGATTCCTGGTGTTTTTGTTGACAATGAAGGCGACTATGGCTGGCGGATGGCGTGGTCGGAATATCTTGCCAAACGGTATAAGGAAATGAAAAACCAGGATATCCGTTTATGGCTTCCCCTTTTAACGGAAAAGGACAACAACGGTTTGTTTGCAAAAGCCCGTTGCGATTGGTTTGATGTTGTTTCAGACGTATATAACAAATGCTACTTTGAGCCTTTGGTGAACTGGCTCAAACAATACAATATGTATTACATCTCCAATCTGTGGGAAGAATCCCTGTTGTTACAAACCGCTGCCATGGGCGATTTTATGCGCGTTACAAGAACAGCAACCATGCCCGGAACGGATTGCCTTTTAATGAAATCGCAGGATGTTCACGATTTTAAGGAAGTGCAAACAGTAGCCGAACTGGAAGATCGTCCTTTTATGAGTGAAATTATGGGCGTTGCGGGATGGGAGCAAACACCGGCTATGATGAAAATGACTATTAATTCTATTACATCATTTGGTATTAACCACGTGGTGCCGCATGGAATTAATGTTAACCGGAAAATTGAACAGGACCCGTATCCGCCGGATTGGTTTACGGAAAATCCATATTGGCCTTATTTGCATAACTGGACCGACTTTTCCAGGCGGGCTGCTTTTGTGAACAGGCAAAGTAAACTTGTGGCGGATGTTCTCCTGGTAAACCCGCTTGAAAGTATCTGGGCAAATGCGGAAGGCTTTTTTACGCATGAGGAAAATTTTGGCCTGCTGGAAGGCAAAGAAGTCTGGGATACGCTTTCACTGGAGATCAACCAGGTGTATTCCGATGCTATGAGAGCATTGAATAAAAATAACATCGACTTTTTAATCGCTGATAAATATTACCTGGATAGAGGAAAAACAGAAACCATTAATAGCGGTGCAAAGATCACTATTAATAACCACAACTTCTCGGCGATCGTTCTTCCACCGGCTTGTGTTATTTCTCATGCGGTATCAGGTAAGATACTTGAATTTGCTAAAAAGGGAGGCGTTGTGCTGCTCCTCGGTACAACACCGGAAGGATCGCCGGAGAAAGGGATGAAAGATGCATTGATCATTAGCCAGATGAACGCATTAAAGCGGTTGCCCAATGTTATTGACCTGTCGGGAGATAAGGACAGGCTGGGTAAAATGGTTACCGCTTTGAATGAAAAGATCCGGCCACAGATCCGGTTGGAAAACTCAGGCCGGCTTTACACATCTCACAGAACTATTTCCAATAGCCACTTTTACTGGCTTGCCAATAACTCCGATACCCTGAGGAATTTTTCAGCCTGGTTCAGGGATGGCGATGGCCCGGCTCAGATATGGAACTGTGAAACCGGGGAACGTAAACCCGTTGCCTACGTGAAGGAGAAGGGATATAACAAAGTCAGAATGACATTACAACCTTACGAAGGCTATTGGCTCGTATTTGAGCCCGGAACAGGCGATATGGATCCGTTGGTGCAGCATGAATCTGATTTAAAGGAAATTAAGCTCGATGATAAATGGACCATCAGCTATCCGGGGAAAGATACTGTTTATAAAACCACAGCCACTTCATTCACTTTAGCCGGCAACGGGTTAAGCGAAGATCTTATGCTGCTGGCATACAATGATTCAAAATGGAAGTATACCAGTTTTATGACAGCGCAAAAACGGAACGGGAATGGGCAGAAAGATGAAATAAAAGATAATGATGCTACCGGTTACCACTATTGGAGGGTCAATATACCGGTTGGTGCAAAAAGGGTAGTGTTCCCTGATAATATGATTGGCACAACGGTTTGGATGGATGGTGTAAAAACAAACGTGGCCGCGGCGTCAATTGATTTGCCTGCTGATGCACGGTTGCTGTCGTTTGCAAGGTCCGTCCAAAGTGAGCAAACGCTGACTGCTCCGTTGAAATTTATTGTTGGCAGTAAAGCAAACTGCACACTGCAATCATGGTATGCCTATGGGCTTCAGCAGTATTCGGGATATATTGATTATGAAATACCTGTTGTGCTGAAAGATGTAGGTACCAGGACTTCCATAGATCTTGGTGATGTAAAATATATGGCGGAAGTGTTTGTAAATGATAAACCCGTTGGCGACCGGCTATGGGCCCCCTTTGTATTTGATATATCCAAATACCTGCAGGAGGGAGAAAATAAGATAAGAATACGGGTTGGGAACCTGATGGTTAATGAAATGTGGATGAAAGCGGATCTGGGCAAACTCCGCACCTGGGGCTGGGTAGGTGTGCCCGACTTTAATAAATATGAC
>NZ_DATMTE010000340.1:0-4904 GCF_035564935.1 Chitinophaga sp.
TTCCGACTTGCTCATTGGGTCGGTGAAGAGGGTAGTAGTGTCTGGTGCGATAATAGGATTCTTTCCCGCCGGTCTTACAAAACCTCCCAAAGCCCAGTCCGGCAAATGGTTGGCAGATTGAGCGAAGGTAATTTGTGTGATGAAAAGCGATAGTAAAAGAATGCCGCTGAAATATCTTTTAATCATAATGTAGTCTTTATGCTTTTTGAATTAAGTGCTTCGGCAACCAGTAACGGAGCGGGCCCCGTCATTGTCCATGCGCCTTTATAACTATCTTTTGAACGCCGGTAAATGCATCGCTGACCAACCGGCCATCTTCATTTTTTAGCGTTAAATTAATAAAAGGTCCTCGGATCTGTAAGATGATCCGCGGACATTGGAAATATGGTCTGGTCAATAACCGGTATTTTGCGGATATTTCTCACCGGTAATGGTCCTGTCTATCTGGCTTTGTGGAATTGGCCGCAGCATATGTTTTTCCTGGATATTCACCCCTGCATCTGCGTTATGCAATCTTACGCGTTCCAGCAGTTTTTTTGTTCTTACTAAATCCAGCCAGCGGGTTTGTTCACCGGCTAACTCGCGTGCACGCTCGTCCAGGATATAGTCCAGTGTAACATCAGCAGGCGTAATGGACATGGCCGCCACGTTCCCGGTGGGATATGCTGCCCGCTCACGTACCACGTTAATATATTTGGCAGCGCTGGCATTATCACCAATATTGAAAGCTGCTTCCGCTGCCAGCAGGTAGGTTTCGGCCAGGCGGTAAGCAATAACCGGTCTTACCGATGGATCATTAATACTCGCCCTTTTGGTATCCTGGTATTTGAGCATGGTGGGATATAACTGCAGGGTATACTTCCGTGGAGGCACAAGCAGGTAACGTGTTGAATTAATCTCCCCGTCACTCACATCCACGCCGGGCATAAAAATAGCCGTATCGCCAAGGGCATATTTGGGAACACCATTTACCTTGGGGATTTTATCGGCAGAATTGGATAACCATACCGATTGAAATGTTTTGTAATACCGGGTGTCGTTTGTTTTATCGGCAAAGCAGGTATCGCTCATCCAGCGGGTGAGTTCTACGCGGGCAAACGGCCGGCCATAAGCCATAGAACGAACCAGGCCCGGGAAGTTTTCATATCCCATTACGTAGTGAAAATTTAATTCACTGCTGTTGTTGTTGTAAGTAAGATTGGTAGTATGTTGTACACTCCACAGTATCTCCTTGCTGGCCTCATTCCCTTCCGCATATACAGATGCAAAATCCGGTAGCAGCCCAAGGCCCAGGCTGCCGCTCTTATCAATCAGGTCTTTCGCGGTGGAGTATGCATTTTGAAAATCATCGGATTGTTTAGCGCCGGAGTATGCCCTGGTGAGATATACCTTTGCCAACAGGTGCGATGCCGCCGCTGCTGTAGCCTTACCAGGCAGTACGCCGTTTTGCACAGGACTCGGTGGTAATGCTTCAATCGCATCTTTCAGATCCTGGATAATGAAGTTGTAAACATCGGCAATAGGCGCCCTGGTGGCGCTTGTACCTGGCTCGGTAATAAAATGGGTGTTAAGTGTAACAGGACCCCAGAAACGGACCAGTATGAAATAATAATTTGCCCGTAAAAATTTGGCTTCTGCAACTTTCTGCTTAACAGTAGCAGCATCAAGGCCGGTAACTACAGGTCCGTTGTCGATGATACCATTACAATTATTGATGTAGGTGTAGCAGGCGTTCCAGATGCCCGATACCCAGCCACTGCTGGCGTCGAAGCTGCTTGAGTAAATATTGAAGTCGTTGTTGCCGCCACCGCCGGATTTGAACTCATCAGTGCCGGGTACGGTCATGGTCATAAAGTTTTCGGTTCCCCATATACTCCGGTTACCGGCGTACGCTGCATCCAGCCCCGACTGAAAACCCTGTGCTGTATTAAAATACTGTGGAATCAGCCCCGAATGCGGTTCTTCTATTAATTGTTTGTTACAGCTCAAACTTAAAAAAGTGATCGCTGCCAGTGGAATAGACTTATATATGCTAGATCTCATCATGATAAAAATTAAAATGTAACATTTAAACCAAACAGTATCGATTTATTCGGCGGGGTATCTACCCCCAGCGTACCGGCCGACTCCGGATCTACGCCATGAAATCGATTGTGTAACGGAGAAAATAAAATAATGGCATCATTCAAACTGCTATAAACCCGGAGTGACTGTACACGCATCCTCCCGGCAAGATGGGATGGCAGCGTATAGCCCAGGTTGATGGTCCTTATTTTAAGATAGGAGGCATCGTAATAGCCCAGGAGGTCGCCATAGGTGGGCGTACCTACGTTAAAATTAGGTTTAGGGTAAGTGTTTTCATGATTAAAGGGCGTCCAGTAATTAATATTCAGGTTGTTCATCTTCCCGTTTAACGCGTTTACGTTACTACCGGGCTGAAGCCAGTAGGCGATCTGCGTACCCCCTACCCGGTAGTTGGCCACCACCGTAAGGTCGATGCCACGGTAACTAAAACGGTTGGTAAAGCCTCCGAAGAACTTCGGCTGGCGCGAGCCAACAATGGTACGGTCGTTTGAGTTGATCACACCATCGCCGTTGAAGTCGGCCACTTTTATGGTACCAATCACCGAACCTGATCCAACCATGGTCAGGTTAAGCTTCCTGGCCAGGGCAGAATCGGCTGCGGTATTTTGCCAGATGCCCTCTCTTACATAGTTATAAAGTGCATCAATAGGAGCGCCCACAAACCGGTTATTGCCGATGTCCTGTGTTACCCCATTTTGCAGCGCCGTAATTTTATTGCGGTTAAAAGTGATGTTAAAGTTGGTGGTCCAGCCAAAATCTTTCCGGTCATCAGCCTTGATATTGGTAGAAGCAATATTGATCTCCAGCCCTTTATTTTCGGTTTTACCTACGTTGGCGAGGAACTGTTCGGTGTAACCTGTTGTAATAGGCAGGTTTTGCGGCAATATAAGATTGCTGGTGCGCTGCTGATAGGCATCCACAGATCCGCTGATGCGATCGTTAAACAGGCTGAAATCCACAGCAAGGTTCAATGTGGCGGTATACTCCCAGCCCAGTTTAGGATTGGGAACGTTATTGGGATAAGTGCCGGTAACGTTTGTGGAGCCGTAATTGTAATTGATGGCTGCCAGCCCGCCGAGTGTCTGGTAGGGAGCTACAGCGGCATTTCCTACTGTTCCGTAGCCTGCGCGTAATTTCAGGTTTGATATCGCAGGAATGTTTTTCATGAAATCTTCCTGGGTGATATTCCAGCCAACGGCTGCCGACGGGAATACATGATACTTATTCCCCGGCGCCAGGGTAGAAGAGCCATCAGATCTCATTGTGAGGGTTAACAGGTACTTGCTCTTATAATC
The DNA here is from genome assembly GCF_035564935.1 of Chitinophaga sp. Lineage (GTDB taxonomy): Bacteria > Bacteroidota > Bacteroidia > Chitinophagales > Chitinophagaceae > Chitinophaga. The sequence goes on from NZ_DATMTE010000340.1 coordinate 3,381, forward strand.
ATAGTTAACGCGTCCCATAAAGGAAACGATGTTAAACTTCGAGTAACTGCCGGAACCCTTGAGATTGGCGCCCAGCGCCGGATTAAAATATTGAATATAATCTGCCAGGATATTGTTGTAGCTGAAGGTGGTAGAAGCTTTATAATCTTCCTGGTAGCTAAACAGGCCGGTGGCTGTCAGGTGATGATTTTTGGCAAATGTGTTTTCATACACCAGCAGGTTTTCCAGGGTATAGTCGTGGTAATCGTAATTGGTATTTTTAGCGGTAGAAGGACCGCTCAGGTTCTGATAGGTAGCGCTGCCATAGAACTCGCCGTAGGTTTCGGGAGTAATTTCCACGCCCCCGTTAAAACGGTATTTAAGATGCGGTGTGATCTGGGCTTCCGCATACGCGGTAGTAAAGGTGTTGTACCTGGAACGGTTTTGAACAACCGCGCCTTCTTTCAGGTTGGCCAGGGGATTATATGTTAAAGAGCCGCCACCGGGGAATGGAATGAGATTGCCTTTCTCGTCGTAAGGAACGGTAAGCGGGCTGGAGGTAAGCGCCTGGGCTACGGGGTTGATGCTTTCTCCATTAATTTTACTTACCGTATTCAATGAGCTTACGCCGATCCTGAATATCTTACCCAACTGCTGGTCCACACTTACTTTGAAGGTATAACGTCTGAATGATTGGCCGGGAAACAGGCCGGTTTCGTCATAGAAACCTGCGGAAACTGCATATTTTGTAGTGGGTGTACCACCGGATACGCCAAGCTGGTGATTGGTTTTAAAACCGTTCTTGAAAATCAGCTTCTGCCAGTCGGTAGCAGTGCCGTTTTTCATACCGGCTAATTCGGCGGGCAGGAAAGTGATACCATCCGTATAGAATTTAGGATCGTCTATTCCGTTATAGGGATTAGGTGCGCCAATGGTGTTTGGGTTGTTTGCATTATAGTTGCCCCATTTTTTGTAGGTTTCATAAGCCTGGGTGTCCATCACGTCGTAGTAGCCGAGCGGGCTTACCACGCCGGCGTAACCGCTGTAAGTGACCAGGGGCGCGCCTGTTCTACCCCGTTTGGTACTGATAAGTATTACGCCGTTTGCACCTCTTGAACCATAAATAGCGGTGGCGGAGGCGTCTTTTAATATTTGTACGGCTACCACATCATCCTGGTTGAGGTCATTAATGTAGTTGCCGTTGAACGGTATGCCGTCTACAACATAGAGTACATCCGTGGCGGCGCCCAGGGAACGCCGTCCCCTGATAGAGATGGATGGCGTGGCGCCGGGATGGCTGTTGCCGCCGGCTTTTTGTATATCCAACCCCGGGGCCTGGCTTTGCAGCGCGCTTACCAGGTTACTTGCAGGTACGCTTTTGATAGCTTCTTCATTTATAGAGGCAATGGAGCCTGTAACATCCGCTTTCTTTTGCGAGCCATAACCCACCACTATTACCTCATTCAAAGCCGATGGCTTTTCAGCTAAAGTGACGTTGATCACCGTTTGATCATTTACCGCTATTTCCTGGCTTATAAAGCCAAC
>NZ_DATMTE010000341.1:0-5251 GCF_035564935.1 Chitinophaga sp.
TAAGATCAAATACCAGCGAAAAGCTGCATTCGATAGATACTGCTGCTATTTTGCAGGGAAATAACCCCGCAAGGGTAATATTCTATGCGCAACTGCGAATAGACAATAAGGATATGGAGCGGAATATCTTTTACTTTGCTCCGGCGAAGGATATGAACCTCGAAGTGCCTGACCTTGATATTGTAACCAGTAAGGTGGCCAGAGACAAAGGCATTGTTTATATCCGTTTGAAAACAGACAAGCTGGCAAGAAATGTATACCTGTCGCTGGACAATGCCGCCGCAACGGATCATTTTGAAGAAAATTATTTTGATCTGCTGCCGGGCGAAACCCGGACCATCCGGCTGCAAACAGGACAATTACCGGAAATTATCCACCAGGCATTGAAAGTAACTACTTTAGTATCGTCTTATAAAAACTAACAATGAAAAAGAAATACCTCCTCTTACTGGGATTTGCGCTGCTGGGCTTTAACAGTGTCCAGGCACAGCATGAAGAGCCACCCTATGTACCTGAAACAGACCAGGCGGTGGTAAAGAAACTGGACGAGTGGCAGGACTGGAAATTCGGGATGATCATGCACTGGGGCCCTTATTCCCAATGGGGCGTGGTGGAATCCTGGAGCATTTGCCCGGAAGATGAAGGTTGGACACAGCGCAAGCCAGCGGGCATTCCCTATTACGAGTACCTGAAAAAATACGAGGCGCTTGGAAAAACTTTTAACCCCGTTCATTTCAATCCTGAAAAATGGGCAAAAGCAGCAAAAGATGCAGGGATGAAGTACCTGGTGTTCACCACCAAGCACCACGATGGCTTTTGCATGTTTGATACGAAGCAAACCGATTACAAAATAACCGCCGCCGACGGCGCTTTCAGTAAGAACCCGCGGGCTAACCTCGCCAAAGAAGTGTTCCAGGCTTTCCGTGAAGAAGGGATCCATGCCGGTGCTTATTTTTCCAAGCCCGACTGGCATACGGAATACTACTGGTGGAGCTATTTCCCGCCAAAAGACCGTAACCCGAATTATGACCTGAAAAAATACCCGGAAAGATGGAACCAGTTCAAACAATATACCTATAAACAGATTGAGGAACTGATGACCGGCTATGGCAAACTGGATATCCTCTGGCTGGATGGGGGCTGGGTACGCCCGTTGAAGCAGCAAACAAAAGAATCGCTTTCCTGGAATCAAACGGCTCCGCAGGATCAGGATATTGATATGGGCAAAATTGCATCCATGGCCCGCAGTCACCAGCCAGGGCTCATTGTGGTAGACCGCAGCGTGCATGGTCCTTACGAAAATTACCGCACTCCTGAGCAGCAGGTCCCTGATAAGCCCCTCAGCTATCCCTGGGAAACCTGCATGACCATGGGTAGCTCCTGGTCGTATGTGCCGGGCGACAAATACAAATCAGTAAATGTGCTGATCCACAACCTGGTGGATATTGTAGCCAAAGGGGGGAATTACCTGCTGAACGTAGCCCCGGGACCGGACGGGGAGCTGCATAACGATGCCTACACCACCATGAAGCATATCGGGGAATGGATCCATATAAATGGAGACGCTATTTATGGTACCCGTGCGGTAGCGCCTTATAAAGATGGTAAAGTATGCTTTACCCGTAAAAAAGATGGTAGTGTGTATGCCATTTACCTGCTGGATGAAAATGAGCAATTGCCTGCCACTATTTCTTTCAAGGGACTGACACCGGCTAAAGGCGCCCGTTTACAACTGCTGGGAGCCAATAATAAGCTGGTGTGGAAAACTACAGCTGCGGGGGTAGAAGTACAGATCCCCGCATCTCTCCGTAATAAAGGGTTTCAACATGCAGTAGCGATTAAAATACCAGCTGTGGAAAAGATGTGATTACGGTGTGGATTGATGTGAATTAGTGTTGATAAAATAAAAAAGAGATGGGCGCATTACCCGCGCCCATCTCTTTTTTGTTTTATAGTCGAACTGATCACAAATGGTAGCTATATGAACAGAAACCCAAAAGTTTTGCTTGTTGAGGATGATAAGGCATTCGGCGGTATCGTTAAACAGCACCTGGAACAAGCCGGTTACACGGTAGAGCATTGTTTCGACGGCGTGGATGCCTGGAACCTTTATTCCAGGTCCAAATACGATATCTGCCTGATCGACATTGTTCTCCCAAAAATGAACGGATTTGAACTGGCAAAGGAAATCCGGAATGTTACCATGCTCACCCCCATCTTTTTCCTGTCGGCCGAAAAAACCGGGGAGGAAGACCGTATCAGCGGTTTTCAGCTGGGAGGGGATGGATACCTCGTAAAGCCGTTCAGTTTTGAAGAGCTGGTAAAAAGAATGAAGGTGATCCTGAAATGGACCCGGCCTAACCGCACCGAGTTGCTGGTAGGGCATACGGTGGCCGACATCACTTTTCATTACCGGAAACTCAAGATCTTTGAAGTCAACGGCAAGCTGGCCAAAGGAAGGATCTCCCCTATTGAGGCTAAAATGCTGCGGTATTTCCTCAGTCGCCCCAACATCATCGTGCAAAAAGACGAAGTACTTCTCCGGGTATGGGGAAAAGAAGATTTTTATGCCAGTCGTAGTATGGACGTATTCATTGGCCGCGTCCGCAGGTTACTCAAACTGGTGCCCCGGCTTGAGCTTGAAACCGTTTACAACGTGGGCCTCCGGCTGAATGTGCCGGAAGATATCCTGCCGGTAAAAATCACTGTACCTCTTCACTGACTTATCTTTTTCCCTGCTGGATAATCAACCTGTCCACCCTTCCCGGTAACGCCGGGTAAGGGTGGCTTTTTTATGCGATACCGCTTTTTTCTTTCAGATTATATTAAATCGTAACTTTATAGCAATGGAAACAGTGGTTGTACAAAAATATAATTTAGACGAAGAGCAGGAAAAGAAGGAAATCGTTCGGCATTACCGTGCTTTATTGAGGGCGTTGAAACCGCGTTTGAAAAAAGGCGACAGGGAGCTGGTTCGTACTGCTTTTGAAATGGCAGCAGATGCACACAAGGAAATGCGGCGTAAATCCGGGGAGCCTTACATATTGCATCCGCTGGCGGTAGCGCAGATTTGCGTGGAAGAAATAGGACTGGGCGTGCGTTCCGCCATATGCGCCCTGCTCCACGATACCGTGGAAGATACCGAAGTAACATTGGAAGATGTGTCCCGCGAGTTCGGGAATGAGATCGCACATATCGTTGACGGTCTCACAAAAATATCTACCGTTATAGACTCCAGTACCAGTACCGCACAGGCAGAAAATTTCAAGAAAATATTACTGACACTGGCAGACGACCCGCGGGTGATCCTCATCAAGCTGGCGGACAGGCTGCATAATATGCGTACGCTCGATAGCATGAGCCGGGAAAAGCAGCTGAAAATAGCTTCTGAAACCGTGTTCATCTATGCGCCGCTGGCTCACCGCCTCGGGTTATACAATATCAAATCCGAACTGGAAGACCTGGCCATGAAGTATACGGAGCAGCAAACCTACCGTGAAATAGCCAAGCGCCTCAAGGAAACCAAACGTGAGCGTACCCGCTATATCAACGAATTTATTAAGCCTATCAAGGAAGTGCTGCAGGAAGAAGGATTTGAATTTGAGATCTATGGGCGCCCGAAATCGATCCATTCTATTCATAATAAGATCAAAACGAAAGGCGTTGCCTTTGAAGAAGTATATGATCTTTTTGCCATCCGTATTATCCTGGATTCTCCTATAGACAAGGAAAAGGCGGATTGCTGGAAGGTATATTCCATCATTACCGATTTTTATCACCCCAGTCCTGAGAGGACCCGCGACTGGCTCAGCAACCCGAAATCAAACGGGTATGAAGCGCTGCACGTAACGGTAATGGGCCCCAGCGGGAAATGGGTGGAAGTGCAGATCCGTTCCAAACGCATGAACGATTATGCAGAAAAAGGGGTGGCGGCACACTGGCGGTACAAGGAAGGCAGCAATGCCTCCGCTCAGCAGGAATCCAAGTTTGATCAGTGGTTTACCCAGATCAGGGAAATCCTGAACAACCCCGATTCCAATACACTCGATTTCCTGGCCGATTTTAAGAGCAACCTCTTCACAGAGGAAATTTATGTGTATACCCCTAAAGGGGATCTCAAAATATTGCCGGTAAACTCTACTGCACTGGATTTTGCCTACTCTATCCACAGTGCGGTGGGCAACAAATGTATTGGCGCCAAAGTGAACTATAAGCTGGTGCCTTTGAGCCATAAACTGCGCAGCGGCGACCAGGTAGAGATCATTACCTCCAATAAGCAAAAGCCTTCGGAAGACTGGCTGAACTTTGTACTTACCGCCAAAGCCAAATCCAAGATCAAGGATGCGCTGAAGGAAGAGAAGCGTAAAGTGGCCATGGACGGGAAGGCCGCGCTGGAGCGGAAGTTGTCGCACATGAATATTTCCACCAGCCAGCATAATATCAACGAGCTGGTTCAGTTCTATAAACAACCCTCCCCGCTGGACCTGTACTACCAGGTGGCGGTAAGGAATATTGACCTGAAAGAGCTGAAACAATTTTCTGTACTGGGCGATAAACTGGAACCGCCAAAACCGGTGAAAGTGCCGGAGCACGTGCCGGAAGAACATGTGAAGCACCAGTTGCCTTCCAAAAAAGATGCGGAACTGATCATTTTCGGGGAAAGCTCAGATAAGATCGCCTATAAACTGGCCAATTGCTGCCGTCCTATTCCAGGCGACGACGTGTTTGGCTTTATTACTGCCAGTGAAGGACTGAAGATACACCGTACCAACTGCCCCAATGCCGCACAGTTACTGGCTAATTATGGTCACCGCGTGGTAAAGACAAAATGGGTGAAAAACCGGGAAATTTCCTTCCTTACCGGTTTGCGTATCATTGGTATGGACGATGTGGGGGTTATCCATAAGATCACCAATATTATTTCCGGTGAACTGAAGATCAATATTTCCGCCCTCAGCATTGAGTCGAAAGAAGGCTTATTTGAAGGGCTGATCAAGGTATATGTACACGACAAGGAAGAACTGGATGAGCTGGTAGAAAGGCTTAAAAAGCTGGATGGTATCCAATCTATCCAGCGCCTCGAAGAATCTTAAAATAAAAACTGCAAACAACGGATAAAGCATTACAGGTTATGGGGAGGTTTCTTGTTGAAATCTTCCCATTTCCCTGTAATTACGGCGGGTAATTAGTAATTTGTTTGTAATTCTTAATATTCGCCTTAATTTTGCGACTTCTTTTAAAGCAACAAACC